>JAGXSQ010000114.1 GCA_018333395.1 Dethiobacter sp. | reverse complement strand
TTAGGCGGCTTGTCTGTCAGGGAACGGGCGGCATCACGCTTTGCCATGATTAGGCCGCAAATTATCAGCATAATTGCTACCCACGCGGCAATTTTTATGGTAGTTGCCCTAGCGATGCTCGTTCTTTTGTTCCGCTTGAGGCGGCAGTGGCTTAATATAGATGTATGAGAGCAAGCGGGGCAAAACTCATTGCCGCATTAACTGCAAGACAGGCAGATCCGCTATAGAACCGGCTTGATGCCTCAAAGGACAGGCCAAGCACCGCCGGCTGCCACCTCTTTGCCATTATATCTAAGAAGAATTTTCCCTTGGCCTCATCTCCCGCGCAAGGATTAAAACAAGGTCCCGGATTGTTTTTGCGCTGCTCAATGCCTGCATCATATCCCTCTCCTCCAACATCAACCCCATCGGGTATCTTGGTTGTACGCCGTAGGCAGTAAGGTCAGAGCATTGGTCGGCTATATCTGCAAAACTATCGGACAATTTCGAACAGAGTTTGCGCAATTCGTCTAAATCATGTATCTTAGGCGGGGTTATTCCGTGTAAAACTAGATAGCCCTTAAGATACTTTTCAGCGGATTGCTGGCAGTGATAGCAAATTATTACCACGGGAACAGGATACATATCGATAAGATACTCGGCGCTGTTTAAATCCATTGCCGCTAACTTCTGCCACTCCCGAGATAGCGTTAGGTTATCCATACAGCACCACACCTTCCTGCACAATTTGCCGCTCAATGGTAGGTGCGGATTTGCGCTGATTAAATTTACTTTCTTTGCTGACCAGCACATCCACCGGTATTGATTTTTTGTTCCGAATTGCTCTATGGATCAACCTCATTGCGTCAATTTCCCGGATATCTGCATGTTCCGACATCACCACATAAATATCCAAGTCTGAATCAGCATGTGGCGTCCCATTCACATAAGAACCGAACAGCAATATTTGCTTCACAGGAACGGTATCCACTATAATATTTTTAAGGATATCCAACTCATCCCGTATACGTTTTTCCATATCAACCTCCATCTGCTTTCATTCCAGTGGATTCAGTATAGAGACACGCATCATCCATCATGCTTTCCCTCGCCGGCCCGAATATTTCATGGGTTGTGCTTGCTTAATTATACCATTTCCGACATCGCCGGATAAATATCCAAGTCTGAATCAGTTTGTGGCGCCCCATTAACATAAGAACCGAACAGGAATAGCGGGTGGAAATTAATCCGGCGCTAAGACCTGATCATGATCAAAAGCATTTTAAATTTCTCCACCGCTTTCAGAGAGTGCGGTTCATTGGCCGGCATGATGATCATTTCCCCGGCTTTAAGGGCAAAAGACTTGCCTGAAATAGTGATTTCGGCGGCGCCGTCTAATAGGTAAACCATGGCGTCGAAGGGGGCGGTGTGCTCGCTTAATCCCTGTTCCCGATCAAAGGCAAAAAGAGTAACCGTTCCCGTCTTCCGGTCAATGACGGTGCGGCTGACCACGGCTCCGGCCTGGTATTCCACCAGATCTTTTAAATGCAGAACCTCTTTGCCAAGAACGCTTTCTCCCATGAACAACATCCTCCTTATTTTGTAAATATATTTTACCCGTGTCGATACGTCCGGGCGCAGCCTGAGCAAAGGACCGGGCTTACCCGCAACATAACCACAGGTATCGTCCCCCTGGTTACCCGGTCATTTACTCTGCCCCGGATCGCCGAAACACCTTCTCCAGATCCAGGTCCAACCCGGGAAATTCAGGGTGAGCAAATTGATCGCCCTGAGCGCCGGCAAACACTAAAGTATAATGGCCACCTTTAAGCATAAAAGTTTCCAATGTTTTTTCCTCAGGGTCAGCCAGCCAATAATGGGGAATTCCTGCCTTACAATAGATCTCCATCTTGTACAACCGATCTTTCCGGCGCTTTGCCGGCGATATAACTTCCACTACCAAGTCAACGGGACCGTCAATGCGCTCCTTGTGTTTGATTGCTTTTCCAGCACTCGAGACATATAATATATCCGGTTGTAGCACATTATGGTTGCTTAAGGTCATATCCAGCGGCGCAAAAAAAACTTCCCCCTCAGGGTCAAAAAGATCAAAATAATCCGCCAGCCGGCGATACAGCGCTGAGGTAACCCGCTGATGGCGCACTGACGGAGAAGGCTCTTTCACCAGAATTCCTTCCAGCACTTCATACCGGCAGCCGGGTTCTTCCGGAATCTTTAGATAATCGGCATAAGTGTACCCAACCTTCTCTGAGTATTCCGGTTGTCTTTCCTTAGCGGGGACAGGTTGATCTTTCAGAGCTGCCAACACTGCCTCTTTATCGTAGCGGTATTGTTCTTCGCTCAGTTTCAGCACGGGTATTTTATACTGTTGTGTATAACTCCAGACAGTTTCAACGGTCAGGTTTAAAAAATCCGCCAGTTCATGAGCCGTAAGCAATATAGTCATAATATAGCCTCCTGGCGCTAATTATATAACTGTATTCAACATTAGTCAACTAAACACAATAAGAAAATAGGTATGGCGAGGTGCGGAAAGGGTGAATATGTTTCAGATGCGGCGCGAAGGTCAGCAGCTCTGTTTTATGATCCGCTCGCCGGAAAAACTATGGTATGGGCCAGGTTTACGTTGATCTTCACTCTTAAGCCCTTGGGCATCAGTTTCGCCGATAGCCCGAACGAGTGAAGGCAAGTCTTGTCCGGCAGCTCTAAACAATACAGGGCGTCTGCTCCCAAAAAGAGCACCTCCGCGATTACCGCCTCTCCCTGCGGATCAGGCACGATGCTCACATCATCCGGTCTGATCATCAGCTCAACCGCGGCTGAGTCGGGATAGGACGGTCCGTCATAAGGAAACCGGCCTAGTTTTGACACTATAAAACCGCCCTGAACGGTAGAAGGGATAAAGTCCGCCTTTCCTACAAAATCGGCGATAAAGCGGCTGGCCGGATGATGGTAGATCTGGTAAGGGGTTCCTAACTGCTCCAGCCTTCCGGCATTAAGCAGTCCTACGCGGTCGGAGAGGGAAAAAGCCTCTTCCTGATCGTGGGTGACTAAAATAACCGTAGCCCCGCCGGCCTTTAAGATCTCCTTGGTCTCATGCCGCAGTACTGTCCGCAGCTCTGCGTCGAGGTTGGAAAAAGGCTCGTCCAGCAGGATCACGCTGGGCGAGGGCGCCAGGGAGCGAGCCAAAGCCACCCTTTGCCTTTGACCTCCTGAAAGCTCGTGCGGATATTTCTTCCCTTCGCCGGAAAGACCGACCAGCTCTAGCAGCTCTTCCACTCTTCTCTTCATTAATACTCTGCTGCGGCCGTACAACCCAAAGGATATATTTTCAAATACAGTCATATGCGGAAAGAGCGCGTAGTCCTGAAATACTATGCCCACACCCCTCTGCTCAGGTGGCACGAATAAGGTCGGGGTAGACACCAGACGGCTATCAATGGCGATGGCGCCGCCGCTTAAGCAATCCAAACCGGCGATTAACCTTAAGGTGGTGGTTTTGCCGCAGCCCGAAGGGCCCAGCAGCGAAAGGAATTCACCCCGCGTGATGGACAAAGTCAGGTTATGGACGGCGGTAACCCCGGCATAGTCTTTGCGTACGCCGCTCAGTTCAACGTACGCTTGTGCGTTCAAGTCTGGTGCTATTTGGTTTTCAGCCCTTAAATTTATACTCATGATTCTGAATTCCTCTCACCTGTTCGTTTGTCCGACATTCAAAAGCAGTATCACAGGCAGCAAACCGGCCAGCACTATGAAAAGCGCCGGCAGCGCGGTGGCGGTCCACAACGACTCGGCCGCCATCTGCCATACCCAGATGGCCAGCGTATCATATCCCAGCGGGCGCAGGATAACGGTAATCGGCAGCTCTTTCATCACATCCACGAAAACCAGAATTGCACCAGCCATCACCCCTGGAAGAATGAGCGGCAACTTTACTTTATAGATCAGCCTGAATGGGCCGGCCCCTAATACCCTGGCCGCCAGAATTGTATTGGGCGAGATCTTATCCATGCTGGACTCCACGCTGCTGTAGGCCACAGCCATGAAACGGACGGTATAGGCGTAGATCAGCCCGATCAGTGAGCCAGTGAAGATCAGGCCGGGATTTATCCCCCACCATAAACCGGTGAAGTGGTTTATCGAGCGATCGAGCGCCGAGAGCGGAAGAAGTATACCTACCGCAATCACCGCGCCCGGAATGGAATAGCCGGTGTTTACCAGGCGGGTGATATAGCGGGAATATTTACTTTCCTTAATCCGGGATAAACTGACCATCAGCAAGGCCAAAAGCACTGCACAGGCGGCGGCCAGCGCGGAGAGAGTTAAGCTGTTTGCGGCTAGGCGCACGTAGACCGCCAGAGCGCTTGCTGAGATTGCCGAGATCTCCTTGGCGGCCCAATAGATAAGCTGCGCCAGCGGAAGGCCGAAGGCAGCCAGCAGCACGGACAGGCATATAGATGTGGCCAAAGCTCCCCGCCATCCCGAAAGCAGCAGCGCCGGTATTCCCGGTAATTTTCCCCTGGATTGATGATAGGCGCGGCGGCTTCTCATGCGGTGTTCGCCGAGCAGCAGAATCAGGGAAAAGAGAGAGAGCAGGCCGGCCATTTCGGAAGCCGCTCCCAAATCCATCATGCCGTGCCAGACTCTAAGG
>JAGXSQ010000113.1 GCA_018333395.1 Dethiobacter sp. | reverse complement strand
GAGTGTAAATCACCTGGTTATAGTAATGTTCTTGGGTATGATATTCAAAGAATAGATATGGGAATCGCAGCTTGTCATTTTCATTTAGCGGCAATCGAGAAGATGCTTAGTGGAGAGTTTAAAAAGCTGCCCGCCCCAGTAATCGCTGTACCTAAAGGTGTTTTTTACAATTTTTCATGGGTATCAGAATGAGCAAGATGGTTAATGTAAGGGAGGCAGATTGCCTTCGGATTTTGCGCAGCAGTTATTGCGGGTGGTTTAAATCATTAAGGCTGGCCCGACAGGGTCAGCCTTAATGATTTAAACCTGGGGACGGATGTGGTTAAAGATACCGAGGCCGATAGTCAATGCTGGGATGAAGCAATTAGTTCCCTGTTTCTCATTGTGAATTTATTGTGTCCAAAAACCAGGTCTTTCAAGCAGGTTTGAGCCTTGCAGGCCGTTAAACTCGTTTAATTCGGCAGAATCAAGCTTGCCGCCTTTAAAAAAAAGGTACAAGCCGGTGGGATCCTGATCAAAGGGGGAAAAAATCCAGATCTCCCTACTGAACTCTTGATTGACAGCGATGCTGCGAATTAAAAACGGCGGCTCCCCCAGCAATTCTCTGACTCTTGCGGCATTTTCGCCCTTCAATGTGGTCTCAGCGCCCTCCGGGAAATACTGCTCCCAGCCGTCTTTAGGCATCCTGCTGATTCCCTGTCCCTGACGGAGGGCAGTCACTTCAGTTTCCAAGGCGGTTATTTGGCCTTGAAGCTTCTCTTTGTCAGTACGAAGCGTGTCTGCTTCCTGTTGCAGTTCTTTGACGCGTGCCTGATTTTCGTTAGCGCATCCTGCTCCTAGTAAAAGAACGGACAGCACCAAAACAAAGATAACAGGCAAAGTCCTATTTTTTTTCTTGCCCAAATTTATCACTCCTTCACATCTGTTTTTATAATGCAATAGCATATCCAGTTCTTCACTAATATAGTCACTTGTTATAGCATGGCGTCTCTATTCCTTAAGTTCTTTTGGCTCTTTTGGCACGTTGGCGGAAAATCAACGCTGTGCCTGTAAGCAATGCTGCCAGCGCAAGGGCTGTGCCGTAGTAGAACGCCTTGCCGTTGCCGCTTGCCAAATCTTCTGCTTCAGCTACAGGCTCGCCCTCTGCGGTCGTCGTGATCCTGACCTGAGGCTCATCAGCGGCAAGCGTATTGTCCTCTTCCTCCAGAGCCGCCAGCTCGGCTTCACTAATCACTATCTTTTGATCAACTCTGACCGGCAATTGCACCTTTCGTTCGCCGGCATGGCCTTTGTCAACTATCGCCTCGACCATGTACACATCAACACCGGCATTCCGGAATTCGCGCACCCAGCCCTCTTCAATTGTAACTGCGCCGGCTTCAATATTTTCTGTCCGGACAAGATGCTCCTTGGCGATTTCCCGCAGCTCGTTGCTTAACTCCGCATCAAGCACCTTAAGCATGGCCAAGGCAGGTCCCGCCGTCACTAGCAGCATCAGCAAACAGACACCGACAATAAAAACTGGTTTTCTCAACATAACTTACAACCTCCCTCGCATGAATGCTAAGATTAAATTACTCCCTCACCCGACCTAACTCCACGTCCTTGCTTGTTATAGACGAAAAAATACAAAAAAAGTTCCCTGTGAAAATTGCCCGCCTGCTATACTACCTCTCTAATAAAACCGGGAGTTTTCTATAGCAGTCAAGCCGAGCCGCAGGGAAATATGCTGATGCCGATCTGTTTTATTTCTATCCTACTTTTGGACAAAGCCATTGGAGAAAAATAAGAAAACCTCATCAACACCGCATAATGCGAGACCCACTTTCCAGACCGCCTGCATACTATGGCGGAACGTCACGAACTTCTCATCTTTCGTTACCTGCCAAATGGCCGGGAAGTCACGTACGATCCTCCCGTCAGGATCGCTTTTAAGCACGGGGACGGTTCTCTTGCTTCCATAACATTGACTGCCAGCCTTCAAATCTGAGGGCTGGTTTTTCATGTAGAGATGGTTCTCATCTTGCTTCCTACGCTTTAAATACTAGATTAGGCGAAACACCTAAGATCCTTGCTAATTGCCGGTGATTCACTCCTTCTATTCCCTTAAGCCTATTTATTGCTTCATTCCGCTTTTCTTTTGGGAAGCTCTTGACCTGTGCAATTTGTATTGCCGGCGTTAATTTTTTAATCTCAGATACTGCTTCTTCGTCCGTTAATCTAATGCGCTTATTATCTTCAAGACATGCATCTTCATTTGTTGCTTCATTGAATTCTTTAAACATAATTTTAGCAAGGTCATTATTATCAGAAAACAGCTTCAGAATCAATTTATTATCCAGCAAGTCATGGTGGTATAATTTTTCACCGTAATATTCAGGACAACTGCTCCATTTCCATTCTTCTATTCTTTTTACCATGCCAGCCTTTAAGGGGTTTTGGTGTATATATCTTATCACCGCCAGCAAATACTCGTCTTTCTCAACCTTCTCACTTCTGAACCTGTCTTGAAACAAATGTCCTGTGGCTTGATATTTCGAATTATAATAGGATACATAGCTTACTCCAATTCTTTTCATCGTTACTGATAATTCTTCGCTTCCTTCTTCTAAAAGCAAGTGTACATGGTTGCCCATCAAGCACCAACCATACATCTTTGTTTTGACACTGATCTTATATCTTTCGATAGTATCAAGAAACCTTAACCTATCTTCATCATCATGAAATATTTCCTGCCTGTTGGCTCCCCTTATTATGACATGATATATCCCTGTTTGACTTTTTTCTCTTGCTTTTCGCGGCATATTCATCGCCTCCACTCTTTTCCCTCATTTTACCATATGACTGAAAAAGAAAGCAAGAGAACCGTCCCCTAGTTTCACTACACGGCTTCACACTGATTGAACTGATGGTGGTTGTGGTGATTATTGGTATTTTGGTGGCGATTGCGGTACCGATTTATGGCACTGTTCAGACTAACGCCGCAAACAGGGCGCATGCAGCTAACTGCAGAATTCTAATCGGGGCTGCACAAATGTATATTTCAGAAGTTTCAATGTGATACTTTATGCTCTTTCAAGCACAGGCTCAATTATTACACTTTTACAATCTCCTGGCCTTACGAGGAAACCAAAAAGCGTAGCGCGGAGACCATCTATTCCGAGTGTCGGCTCTATCTGCACCTGTTTCATAACGACCAGCAGGCAGTTGATGACAAAGTCGCTTTTAACGATCTTCTCGACCGCCTTGAGCATGAGCTGCTCTCGGGTGCGTCCGAGCCGACCCGGGGGAAGCTCGACAACAGATACTTGTGATATCTACCGCGGCGAGGACTTGCTTGAAAAAGCTTTCGGCAACCTCAAAGAGCGGCTGAATCTGCGCCGCACCGCCGTTTCTTCCGAGGAGAACTTAGACGGCAAGCTCTTCGTGCAGTTCGTGGCCTTGATCTTTTTGGCCTACATCGACGCACTGATGCGTGAAAAAACCTCTATCGTGATTACACACTGCAGGAGTTGCTCGACGAGCTTGACATCATCGAATGTTTTGAGTACCCCGGCGAGCAAAGACATCTCGGCGAGATGACGAAAAAGCAGATTGAGCTCTACCGACTGCTTGAAGTGGAGCCGCCGGCATAGGTATAAACTCGCGGAAATTCAGGTAATACGGCTATTTTTCTTACTTAAACTCTTTCGATGCTGCGTTCATAGAGGATGAGCGAAAAGTAATTTTTTTGATTGGCATCTTGTCTTTTAGAAGCTCGTAAAAAAGTTCGCAAAGATTCTCACAAGTAGAGACTTTTTTGGTCACAACTATTCTGTATTCCGGGTATGACCAAGCAAGTGCGTGATCTATCTTTTTAAGAGGAACACAATGCTCTGGGTCGTTAGTAATGCCTTCCCTTTTGTAAACAGTAAGCACCGCGTCAAGCAGCGGGTCGCCTTCTTGAAACAATGTTGCGTGGTGGAAATGGTCACAAATTTCCCATGCTTTTTTTAATCCCTCTTTACAAGCGTGTGCAAATCCAGTTTCCGGGTCTACGGTGTCTTCAAGTTCAATCGTTAAAAGACCTGAGTGCCCGTGAAGGTGCTTTGCTTCTCTCGGCCAGTTCATAAACCTATGTGCGTACTGGAAATCAAGATTTACGATTGATGTGTACTTGTCATTTGACATGATAATTCCCTCCCTAAATTTTGGTATTGAATTGGCTTGTGAGCGACAGGCGGCGCGTGGTGAATCGTTCTGTCAATGCAACTATATGTAGTTCGTCCTGAAAAACACCTGCTTCAAAAATCCTCTCATGCAAAGTGCGATAATTATCGCCCTGTTCTTTGCTAACCAGCCTGTTTGTTCTCCTCGGTCATCATGTTAGGCTGGAAATCCGCCACAGATTGTGGGCCAGAATCCCCATTCCAACCCAGGAGCCAGTGCCTCTAGCACCACGAGACAGGCTACGGCCCAAACCGTATTTCCGCTTCAGCAGACTGATCTGTGTCTCCTCTCCGGCCCTCCAGCGGCGCTGGAGCCTCTTGAACCAGGACAGAGCCTGAACATCCCTCCTTACGGGACTTTGTAAGCTTGCCTTTCACGATCGGTCGGGCATCGGTATCGAAGATGCTCACTATCCGGTTTTTAATGTGAGTGTTCCCCTGGAGTACTGATGCTGTCCGGGCGATGATCTTCCTGGCTGTCCGAACCGTGGAGGCCAGGGATTCGACCGTCCGGCCTGCTTTAACGGCAACGTGTCCGGTTTGCTGCCTGGCATCCAGAGTTTTTACTTGGGCAGTATTGCAGTTCCGACGACCCGAAGATTATCGAGGAAGGTGTAAGGAACGTCAAGCGAATCCTCTCTGAGAATTTCGTGCGCCCCGACGAGGCGCAAAAGGTGCTGTCCGGCAAATCGGGTATGGGGCAGACTTATTGATATTGCGGCTGGGCCCAAATTGAAACTGCCTACCATCCTCGGTAGAACGAACGTCTGAAGCATAAAGGCGGGCCAAGTCAAAAGCGAAGCTCTGTTGATCATAGTCTCTGCGAAAGCGACGCATGGGTGTCAAGAGAGTATAAAGATTCTTCAAATAAGTGTCCCCCAGCGCCGAAGTTGTTGATTTACCCTGATTCTGCTTCAAAAGCATCAAATCGTAAGCTGCCGCCAGTTCTTTGGCAAAACTCCGGGGATCAAAAGCTACTTTCAACAGTTTGTCTCGGCTACTCTTAACACTTTGCACAAAAGACTGAGGACGTAAACATTGGACACGTTTACGATCTAGGTACAAGTCTAGATTCTCAGCATCAACCCTTACCCGATAAGGGAATATCTCATAACTTGGGTCAGAGCTGACGCGTGAAAATGTTTAAGAGTTCCGCTAGGCTGGAAATTGACGTTTTTGTATCTACTCTTGCCAAGTTTTACGGGAAATTGCCGGCAAGGCTGCGCCAGATCGTTTATTGCTAAATCGCTTTTGCGGGAGTAACCTGCCCGGCGCCTCTAAAAGGGCAGACTGGTACTGTCATAATCCGTAAATATCCTGCCTGTTTGTTACGCTGCCCGGCTTGTTTTCCAGTCTTCCTCCAGTATCAGTCGCAATTGTCCAGGGACTTGAGTCAACCGGCGAA
>JAGXSQ010000112.1 GCA_018333395.1 Dethiobacter sp. | reverse complement strand
GAATAACTTTGCTTAACCTGCCGTACCAGCAAATTCCGCAAAAGTCGGGCAAGCTGATCGCCTCCCACCTGGTGATGGCCTTTACCGTTGTTTCGATCTTCATAGCCGCCTGGGTCTCGTTTTACCCCTTTGCCTCTACCCTGATGCCGGGCGGCGTTACCCTTCCGGCGATTGCCAATATCTTCACTTTCAGCCTGTACGTCAGCTCAATCAGCCTGATCATTCTAATGCTTAGTCTTTCCTTTCGTGCTCTTGCCGGAGAGCGGTTCGGCGCCGCTCTGTTGGGATTCACGGCTGTATTTCTGGTGATCTACCTGCTGATATTTCAGGCAGACCTGAATCTCCTGGGGTTAGTGATAGCTCCCGTGGCCGGCCTGACCGAAGGCTTCATCCTTGCCGGCGACACCTTGCTGCAAACGCCGTGGGGTACTATTTGGAGAAACGTAATTATAACAGCCGCGGCGCTGATTCTGCAAACCTTAAGCCTGATATACCTGCTTGGCGGCAGAGTCGATGTAGATTAGGAAATTTCAAAAACTACCACTGGTCTTGCCGCGCCTTTTTCATAAAGGGCAGATAAAGAAGCAAAAAAAGAAGCAAAAAGGTCAAAGAATACAATACATCGTTAAAAGAGAACATGACCGCTTGTCTTGATAGCATTAATTGCAAAGCGGCAAGCAAGGATTCCTCTCCCAGATAAAAAGCCGCTGTTTCAACCGCTGGATTTCCGTGTCTTAGAGCAGATCCTAAACTAGCCGTGTGGATCTCTATCCTGCGCATGAGCAAAACCATGACCAGCGAAATCGATACAGCTCCGCTTATAACCGACAGGTAACTGTTCAACACTGAAGCCGCGGCCATATCTTGGCGTTGTATTGACGCGAATACCGTTACGGAGACAGGCACCATAACAAAGGCTACCCCTGCGCCCATTACGATGCCTGCAATCAGAATGCCGCGCAAATCACTGTAAAGCGTCAGCCGGGAGGCCAGGAGCAGACCGTATATACATATCGGCAGGCCAAATACCACAGGCCATCTAGGGTTAATCTTGTCGGTGAGAACTCCGGCCAGGACGGAACAAAAAAACATTGCTCCGGCGACTGTCGCATAATAAATTCCCGAAAGAATAGGGGTGTAGCCCATGAGCCATTGCAGGTAGATCATTTTGAGCGTTAGAGCTCCGAAAAGCGCCCCGGAAAGGAGTATAAGGGCTAAATTTCCCGTTAAAAATTGGATATCTTTTAAAAGTCTCAGGTCAAGCACACTGTTGTCTTTTTTGATTATCGTAATCACAAAAAATAGCGGCAACGAAATGGCCGCGACTATAAATAATCCCAAAATCCAATCTGTAGCAAACCAGTTGCGGGACTCGCCCCTGTCGAGAAACAGCTGCAGGCTGCCTGTACCGATAGCCAGCAGAGCAAAACCAGGCCAATTGACTTTCGCAGCCTGAGCGGGCCGCGGCATAAGCGGTATCAAGGCCGTTACAGCGGCAAATGATAACAGGCCTAAGCCCACGTTCATATAGAAAATCCCGCGCCAGCCGATTTCCTCCACTATCCATGATGCGCTAAACGGACCAAGCGCGGGAGCCATCCCTACCGCCAGCATGCTCACGACTGTCATTCTGCCGCGCTCTTTTGGCGGGAATGTTTCAAGCAGCAAAGCTGTGGAGATAGGCACTATGGGTCCATCGCCCAAACCTTGCAGCGCACGGAAGATGACCAATGCTTCAAAGTTTTGCGCCAATGCGCTAAGCAGCGCGCCCACCGTAAAAACGGCAATCCCTGAGAGAATAACCTTCTTGTAACCAAACCTATTACCCAACCAACCAGCCAAAGGAATCATCGCCGCATTCACGGCAAGGTAAAGGGTTGTCAGCCAGACCGAACGGTCAATGCCGACATTTAAATCTGACGCGATGGTTTCAAATGCTACAAATATGCTGGTTCCGGCCATCTCCGCCATAAAAAATGGAATAGATACAGCCAGCAGGATCAGCCACTTGTTGCTTTTCGTTTCAGTTTCCACAAAATTAACCCCCGCTCGCTGCTTAAAGTTTAGCGCTCTACCCTCACCCTTGCCAGCATACCCTGTCGCAAGCGCATATTTTCAGGTATGGCATCTTCAAGTATGATTCTAACCGGTATCCGTTGCGCAACGCGTACCCAATTCGCCGCGGTGGCGTCTGGAGGAAACAGGGAAAAAGCAGCGCCCCCCGCAGGCATGACGCCGGCCACCCTTCCCCGCAACCGCTCCTCCGGGAAAGCGTCAATGTGTATATCTACTTCCTGCCCTTGGCGTAAATATTTAATCTGTTCTTCGGTAAAGTTGGCGGTGATCCAAAGATCTTCAAGGTTGACCACAGACATTAGCGGCTGGCCGGGGAACACGTATTCACCGGTTTCCACCAGGCGATTGGCGATATATCCGGCTGCAGGTGAACGTATCTGGAACTGATGGAGCAAAAATTCCGCTTCTTCCAATAAAAGTTTTAGTTCCCTCTGCCTGGCTCTGGCCATTTCCAGATCAACCTTGCGTTCAGGCTGAACTCCAAGCGCCTCTAGAGTAAGATTATTCGCTTCAATGGCAGCCTTTATTTTTTGCACGGACAGCTCTTGCAGGGTAGAGTCTATTTCTGACAGCAAATCCCCTTTGGAAACACGAGTATTCTCATCCGCAGCAATTGCGCCGACAAGTCCCGGGACTGGCGATGATACGGTATATATTCGCCCTTCTACAACTGCATTATTGGTAGTTACCCATTGATTCTGGTATTCAATGTATAAATATATCCCCGTTCCTGCCGCAGCCAAAATAGCGATCACAGTCAGAGCTACTACAAATGATTTTATACTGATGCTCATTTCGCCTCTTCCTTTTCTGTGTTTTAACCTTCCGTTTAATTCCATTTCCGTTTTTTCGGTCCCCTTGTCAGTTTCAGTCACATCTTCCTTCTCCTTTCCAAATAAACAGTTTATCTTTGGGTGCCGAGCATGAATATATCGATATATTCATCTAGCGTCTCATTTAACTTATCCGTAAAATTCTGTGCAGAAGGCAACAGCTCTTCAGCCTCATAAAAGGCTATCCACATACCCAGAAAGGCATTGGCGCCAATAGTAGGGTTGAATTTGCGGATCAGATTCTTCTGTTGCATCTCTTCAAAATAATCTGCGAGAAGAATTACGAGGTTTTTCACTAAAGAAGCATAAATATTTTCCATAAGTTGATAATGGCTTTGCGCCTGCATATACATGATGCGGATCAAACCTTCGTTCTGGTACAGGCCTTCAAGGAAGGCTGAGGCAATAAATTTAAGCGACTCCCGGTAGCTCATCGCTTTAGCCTGAGATACTGTTTCCTTGAAATCAGGACTAGGCAAGTATACGCATACCACTTCTGCAAACAGATTTTCTTTAGTAGGAAAATACCGGAAAAGAGTAACTTCAGTAACCTCAGCCTTTCTGGCCAGTTCGCGCGTTGTTGTGCCGTTAAATCCATATCGGGAAAATAGTTCGAGGGCAGCTTTCAATATCCTGGCCCGGGTGGCTTCCATATTTTTACCATCTCCTAATGTAAGTAATCACTTAGTATCATAATATATGCCGCCTCTGGATATGTCAATCACTTTTTCAATAGAGCCGACTAGAGATTAGGAACTGCATGTCAACCCATGCTGAAAATCCAGAAAATAACGCCACCTTCTCCCGTTTTAACTGCGCCATGACGAAGAAAATGATTACAAGGCAGAATATCCGGCAGAAACCGATCGCGCCTGCATACCAGTAAAACATACATATATTGTAAGAAGGGAGAGTAACAATGAAGGTCGGAGAAATGCTAAAATTACTACATGAGGACGGGTGGCAAGCGGTAGAAAACCGAACTAGCGGGTTCCGAAGAGATACTCCTTACCCATGCCATTTTGTATCTACCTCCACGATACAACTGGCAGCCGAATTTGCGAGCAATCGTCTGACCACGGTCAATCCCTAATTGGGTGTCCCCTGTGCGGATATGTTGAAAAAAATAATTTTTATGGCTTCCGGATAAGAGCATTTATCCTGTTAATAAACATGTCAAAGTTATCAAGTTTGTTGATCGCGTATTCATAAACACGCTCATTGGAAATACTTTGATACAGATGAACCATTCTGTTTCGGAATCCGACCATGGATGAGAAGATTTCAAATTCCTCATTTGTGATAATCCTGTTGTTTTTTAGGACACGCAAGGCATCGCGGGATTCTTCAGGCGCGCAAGAGTATTTTTTGGCTGCAACATGAAAAGCGATATCAATCATTGACTCAATTGCCGTTTGCAGAGAGTATTTCAACCCTTTGATCATGATTTTATCATTTAATATCCTAGCAGCGTCTGCCGTGTCTGTCAGTGTTTTTATGTCGCTGATCTGCTCTTTGATAAAGGCAATTTTTTGCATAACTCTTTCGGTGTCCACAGCCATATTGTTCATCCTTTAGCAATTAGTTCCAAAGCCCGGCGGTAACGGGGGTAGTTTTCAGCCCGCTGCCTGCTTATACTCTCCATGAAATCAGTGACTGTTTCCATATTATCTGCATAAATCAACCGGCCCCCGGTAATTACACGATAGGCAAAAATTGCGGAACAGTGGTTAAGAATAATTATATCATAGGGTCGTCTGTTAACAGGAGGGAGTTTCAGGTACAGTTCTTCCATTATTTTTTCAGCTTCCGGATAGGCAATGCCCGGGACTAACAAAATGCCGACATCGATATCGCTGTCCGGGCGGCAGCGATCCAGAACTGAACCAAAAAGATAAGCTCCCGAAATTACTTTCCTTGACTTAAGAAAAGGTATTAAGCTATCCTTAATTGTGTTTATGTCTACTCGAACCAGTTGGCTCAATGTTATTATTCTCCTTTCAACTCAACTGAAATGCTTACCGTCTTTTATATTATACAGTATTTGCCACAGAAAACAAGATTGCGTGCTGGACGTCCAAGCGGCTTTCCGTCAAAGTGTTTGGGAATGAATGAGGCGCTGCGCCAGATCTAGGAAACCGTCCGGAAGGCTGGAACCGGCTCAGGATCCGCGGCGGCGCTCCCACCTTCTGCTGACTAGTTAAATATGCGCACCAGGCCGATCGGGATAAACCGGTCGGCCTGGTGCTATGCAGGCTCTTGCCGGCTGTTCCGCTTGCCTTATTTGGCGATATACTAAACGCAAGCCGGTTTAAAATACTCGGTCAGGCCAGATCTTTAAGCTTCATTTTGTTCAATTCAAACATCCGGTAAATGGCTCTTGCTACGAAAAATAGCGGGAAAAATACACAGACCAATATAGCTCCCATTCGCACAAACAGAAACCAGATGTGATCAGGCTGGCCGCTCAAAAACGCATACAGCCCCACCCCCAGCATTACCATCCCTAAGATCACAGAGGCTATATTCATGGACAAGAGCAAGGTCTTAAGTTTTCCTCTGGCGCCAAACACTCCGGCCAAGATACCATAAACCGCCCCCCATATACCAACACCTCTGTCGAGCCATATGCTAAGTATGCCGATTACGCTTTCCGAAAACAACACA
>JAGXSQ010000111.1 GCA_018333395.1 Dethiobacter sp. | reverse complement strand
CTGGCGATGTACGGCCAGTCCGTCCAGTGGTCGTGGTTACCGCTGACTGCGTAGACCGGGGCGATTTCAAGCAGCGCCTGCATAAACGGAAGAACCCGTTTTATTCCCTCTATACTGTTGCGGTGTACGTGGTCGCCGGTGGCGACAATCAGGTCTACCCCGGCCTCGCTTATCGCCTGCGCTTCCCGTCCCGCCGGGTCGAACCGCCTCCCGTGCAGGTCGCTTACCTGGGCGATACGAAAACCATCGAACTCAGGCGGTAACCCTTCGATGGGTACATCCACGTACTCTACGGAGAGAGCGACGGTCTCCCAAACAATCCAGCCGGCGAGAATCGCCATAAACAAAAACACAGCAATAAACATGAGCAATTTGCTATTCCTTTGCATCTTTCCCGGTCAGCACCACCGATTCTATAGTGAAACTAGCGGAACTTCTATGTCCAAACCAGGAGTTAATTTCACAACATCAGGAGTTTTGGTAGTATGGCCCACCTTCGTTTATTCCAAGTTTAGTTTTGGTATTGTTCTTAGATTCAACGAGTAGCAGGCTTTTCCTTTTCCCTCCCACTCCAACAATGCCTTTGATTTTTTAAGGAATGACACAATTTTCGGCAATGATTGGATTCTACCCAAGAGATGGACGAGGTAACGGGAGATTGATATACGAATTCCCTGTGACTATAGGAAAAGCACCGGCTGGTATGATAGTAGAGTAGAATTTTTTACCAGTTTACTGGTTGTATTGTCAATATATTTAGGCAACAGAAAGATTAAAAAGCTGGAGATATGAAGAGCTAATTTCAGAAGAAAGGAGTAAAATCAGGAATGAGAACAAGAGAAAATCCGATTAAGGGTAAACGCGCCGCGATTTTATTAGTTTTTGTAGTGATGCTTTTTCTTGTCTTGGCGTTTTTTCCTTCCCCCATCTTTTTTCAGGAAGGCAATGCTCTTCCAGTGTTACGGGCTTTGGCCGCAGTAGAATTCTTAAATAGAGATCTGGCGCGGATAGACGGTCTGGTTATAAAGTATCTTCAAAAAGACGGCCCAGCAGCGCCATTGACGGATTACTTGGCCGGACACGGGTGGGTTTTTAAGGACCAATTGGGTTCTGCCATCTTTTACGAAAGAAATGGGCAGACCTTATCTGTTAAGGCACGGAAGCTCACGCGATTCTATACCGTATACGAACTGGATCAGGAGCCGGGAATTTCGTATGCTGGTGTTCAGCCGGAAATCATGATTATGGGGCCGGATCTACAAACATATGACCTGGATGCCACCAGATGGGAATTTCCGCTTGTCTTAACAATCTTTGGGGCGGGAAACGGAACAGCTGCGATTGTTGAGTTTAGCATCGACGGGCATAACCTCCTTCAGCTCATTCCCGAGGCGCAACGCACGCTGCCGGTTCACCGCCTGGACAATGAGATTGACCGCGAGAGTTTTAGAAAGTGGCTTGCATATCTCAGGCGAATAGCGGTGCTGAGGGTCAGAAATGATGAGCAGGCGATTTTTTCAGCTGCCGAAGAGAAGGATTTCCGAGAGCTCATGGAGCGTGTACTGAGAATCAGTAAACTGCGGGACATTAGTCCCGGTATGGGTGATGCTTCCTATCTGGTTGTCAGCGTTGCAAGCCTTCCTTTCCGAGTTGCTGCCGATGGCCACTACAAAGTCAAGTTTGCGGTGGAACAGGGCCGGCTTCGTGCTGGATGGGTAGGGGAAATCTTGATTGTAGACGTGGAGCCGCTGGTTACCAGCCTGGTGTGGACACCGCCTGGCCGACTTTCGCAATCAAAAGGATGGTGAGGGTACGCTGTAAGGGCGGACGGCATGATCTGGACCTGGGGATTTAAACTTACACGGCCAACTTGGCGATGGAAATATTCTCTACGGTGGTTCCGCTGCGTTTTGTGTCGGAAGCCCTGGGCGCTGCGGTCATTCGGATGGATGTTGGAACAATCATCGTCCGCTTGCAAAATTGAACAATCAACGAGGGGGTATTTAAATGCTTGGAAAGTATAAAGGCTATGGGGTCTTCATTTTGACTGTCTTGCTTTTGTCCCTGCCCTTGCGGGCGGAGGCTACTGTGCCTGTGTCCAGCGGCTATAAAAGCCCGGGAGAAGTTGTTTTTATTGCGATGCATTATGAGGATGCCAGTGCGATGGCGCCCATTCTGTTAAAACTTCAACAGGATTTGCTTGCACTTGAACATGCTTTTCAGACGCTTCAAAAAGAAGGTAAACTTGACCCGGATTTCCCAAGACTTGTCATCATTGCCTCAAAATACTATAGGTTGGAAAACAGATTTGGAACAGCTCCGGCAGAGCTTTCTTTCACTAATTCTGCAACTTTTGTTTCCAACTTTCCAGAATCACCTCAGTTTGAACCAAAGGAATTGGGTCCGGCTTACGTGATCAGGATAAGTACAGGACTTTTAAACTATCGGGATTTAGCGGCAATGATGCCTCTTTTAGGCGGGTTGAATGACCAGGCTCCCAGAATAACGATTAAAAGCGAAAAGAAACTGGCTGTGTGGAAAAGACAGCCTGACTTTGAAAGGTTAATAAGTTTAATAAATGTGCCAGAAGAATTTGGTGCTGTTGCAGGCGGATTTAGAATAGCTGCATTGTGGAAAGCAGAAACAACGTTTTATTCACTGATAGATGAGGAGGGCAACAAAATTATTGACCTTATTCCTGCGAATATATACAAAGGCAGACCAGCATGGGCGCCTGTTGAACGTCCCGAACTCCACGGCCGAATTTTGGCATATGCGACTGATGAGCAAGTATTTATTTATGATTTCACTAAAGGCTCTTATATAATATACCACCTAAACCTTGATTTTACTTTTAATGACCGCAGAATTCAGGAAATATTTGATGTAATGCGCGATGCGATACATGTGCATTTTGCCGTAGATGCTGTGGAAAATAAGGTATATGTTTTACCTTTTGGTAGAATGGGATGGATAAACGTTGTATATTCGCTGGATTTGGATACAGGCGCATGGACAAGAGAATTAGAGGGCGAGCTTGTCTCTGATGAGGTACGGACAAATATACAAAATGGAATCTGGATTGATTTTATTTCAGCGGTGCCGGGTAGAAAAATCGTCGGAAATGTTGATATTTTGACGGAGGAATGGACTGAAGGAATAAACTTTCCAGCCGTGAGCGTTAATAAAAATCAAACCATTTTGCTTTGGTTCAGCTTATTGATTATTCCCGGAGCAATGCTGATCTATCTTAAACTACGGAAAAATATTAAGTTGGGAGGAAGGGATGATGAAAAAACGTCTGTCGCTAATCATTAGTCTGGTAGCGGCAATTGTCCTGCTCAGTGCGGCGAGCGCTCTTTTTCTGATGGATCGGGAGCAACCGGCAGCCCATAAGGTAATAGAATCTGAAAGGCCACGGGTAGCTTCTCCGGTTACGAGTGATTCGGAGATCAATGCTCTGGTCGATAGTAACAGTGCCTTCGCTTTCGACCTATATCAGGCGCTCAGGGAGACCGGGGGCAACCTTTTTTACTCACCCTACAGCATTTCGCTGGCTCTGGCGATGGCTTATGCCGGCGCCCGCGGCGAAACCGCTGCGGAGATGGCTCGCACGCTCCAATTTCTCCTCCCCCAGAATAGCCTCCACCCAGCATTCAACAGCCTGGCTATCGAGCTTGCCGGGCTGGGTAAAGGTACCAGAATCAGGGATGGGGAGAGTTTCCGCTTGAATATTGCCAATGCCATCTGGGGACAGAAGGACTTCAGGTTCCAATCCGGGTTTCTTGGCGTTTTGGCCGCGAACTACGGTGCCGGGCTCAGACTGCTCGATTTCGCAAAAGTACCGGAGGAGTCCCGTCTCACCATCAACGACTGGATAAGTGAGCAGACGGAAAATCGGATTAAAGATTTGATTCCGCAGGGTGTTATTAGCAGGCTCACGCGCCTTGTCCTGACCAACGCCATCTACTTCAACGCCGCATGGCAGATTCCGTTTGCAGAGCATGCGACTCGTGATGGCATCTTTCATCTGCTCGATGGAAATGAAGTCACTGTGCCGATGATGAGACAGGCGAAGCATCTCCAGTTTGA
>JAGXSQ010000110.1 GCA_018333395.1 Dethiobacter sp. | reverse complement strand
CCCCCGGCACGGCCGGCTTATAAATCCCTGTCCTCGCTAATTTCCTTCTTCCAAACCCTTCTTATTCGCCGATTATAATAATATTCCTGCCCTGCATTAATTAACAAGAAATTAACACCCTGCTCTCCGGCTATTCTTGCCCAGCAAACAAAAACAGCCTCTGAAAATGGAGGCTGTTTTTGTTTGCTAACATTGACAGCAAAGATCCTTGCGCGAAGGATTTGCTTATTCACCTGTCATTTCGCGAGGGAATGTGCAAAAACCCGCTTTTTCTTCTGCAACTTTTCTATCCACACGGCTTGATACATCCTTCGAAATAAAAATCCGAATCACCCAAGAAATGCCCAAAAATACCGCCATAATGATTAAATACCCTAAAAAATTCATCTGCACACCCCTTTCATCTAGCAAATTTTCCAAGAAGCGGTAACTATCCCTTGGCTCACACTTTGCTACTTACAGTTAATCGTAGCAAAAAAAATTCGAATTGTCAATCAATTCCGATAGTTATTTTAATAACTTGTCTTAATTAGCTACTGGGTACAGTTAGTCGACAGCATCACACTTGCACCGCCAGTTTTCCCGTTATAAAAGCGCCGGACCAAAAAAGCATGCCAAAACCATCGATAAATAGATGAGATTGTTATGCATCTCACACCTCTTTTCACTAACTGAGCCAGCGCAGTAAAAACATTGCCGCCATGCTGACGCTAAGGGTTGTCATTGCGTTGCGGCTTTTATAAGCAACGAAGACCGCGACAATTCCCGCCAGTAAGTAGCTGTTACCGAAAGTGAGATCAAACTCCCCTTTAGGCAGCAGCAAAGAAGGCACAATCAATGAGGTAAGAATGGCTGTCGGTACATGCTTAAGCCACCTTTCAAGCCACGCCGGAATGCCGGTCTGCCGGAAAAAGATGAAACTGCCGAATCTGGTCATAAACGTTACTACAGCCATCCCAAGGATAATTAACACCGTTTCACTCCGCATTGTTACTGCCCCTTTTCTCCATTAATCCCCCGGCGATGCTGGCGGCCAAGCAAGCAATGATGATATACCATTTTCCGGGCAAGTATAAGTCTGCCATAACGGTAGTGACTGCTGCTACAAGACAGACAACCATACTCACGCGGTCTAACAGCCTAGGCACAAGCAACACAATAAAAGTTGCGGGCATAGCAAAGTCCAGACCCCACGCCAGGGGATCGGGGATATGGCCGCCCAGGTAAACCCCGGCGATTGTTGATAGTGTCCAAGCCAGATAAAAGGAAGTGTTGCTTCCCAACTGGTAGTACTCGTTATAGCCGGCCACGGGAATGCGGCTGGCGGTAAGGGCATAAGACTCATCCACCATCCCAAAAGCGAGCAGCGCCTGCTTGGGCAGCGGCAGCCGCACAAGGTGCGGCGCAAGGGATGCGCCAATTAATAAATGACGAAGGTTTATTAGTAAGGTTGTAAAAACGATGTCCCATCCTGAAATGCCTGCTGCCAGCATAGTTATGCCGATAAATTGTGCCGCTCCGGCAAATACCAATACAGACATCAGTATTGTTTCCAGAGGTTTTAGGCCTGACGCAACACCCATAATTCCGCAGGTGATACCAAAAGGAACAGCGCCGACAATAATGGGAGCACTCTCCCTGGCGGCCAGCCAGAATTCTTTCCGTTCCATACCGGTACCAAAAACTTGAATCTGTTCAACCCGCTTCATCTTTCAACCCCCTCCGAATATTTCTAATTGTATCCGGCAGGAAGAACACAGTAAATATCCAATTTTAAATTCCTCTTAAAATTCCTCCGGAGCGGGAGCTGGCATCATTGAGCGGAGTCAGCCGCACCCGCAATTAATGCCTACCGACACCTCGAACATACCCAGCTCGCTGTTCCGTGGTCCCAGCTCTTTATTCCCTTTCCCCAGTCCCCTGTATCGTCAATTTTAAGGGAGCTGAGTGCAACAGACGATAATATTTCCTTTTCTGCCGGGCATGCCCGACCCTGCCTTTTATCCTTTGGAAACCCTTAAATCCCTAATAAATGACATTCTAACCTGCTCAAAGGGATTAATTTCGGCCACCTTCCGACAGAAGGATATGAGCCACTGCGCCATACCATTGCAGCGATGCTGGCGTCCCAAAACATTGCTGCCCAACCGGAAAATATTATGGTTTTATCAGGCTCCCAGCAGGGGCTCTATTTAATCAGGCCAGCTTTACTACGAAAAAGAACGGCCTTTCCAATTCCATTAAGTTCAACTTCCATCTTATTTGCCGGACAATATCTCCTCTCATAGTGACATTTTCTCAGACCGCTTCAGTGTGACAATATCACAGTCCGTTCACAGACCTGTCCGTTTTTGTTGCTTTTTCCGCTAGTCTATGTTAGAATTAATCGCGTGTCGGGGCGTAGCGCAGTTTGGTAGCGCGCTTGGTTCGGGACCAAGAGGCCGCAGGTTCAAATCCTGTCGCTCCGACCATGAAGAAATCAATAACCACGGGGGTTTTCGGCTCCTGTGGTTGTTTATTTCTCTGGCTTGAATGACTAATTTTCTCTCCTTTTTCTCTCCTAAGAAAACATACCACAATTAAAATCGGTTACCGCAAGAAGCGTTTTGAGTGCTTTCGCCGTATTAAACTGCGAATAACTGGGTAATAATTACCCAGTTATTTTTACTGTTCGCCCTGGTCAACGAGATGGAGCAGGTTTGTTTCTCAAAAAGCGTAGCCTTTGGTGTTGGTGGTAAAGTTTATTAGTTCAGTTGTTAAAGCGTTTTCTATGTATTAGGTGGTTGAGGAAAGGCCTGACCGTAAAATAGGTAACTGATGCTAAAAAAAATATCTCAAATGCATCCACTTCAAAAACTACAATACCAAGAAACAGGAAAAAAAGCACAAAAGGTAAAAGAACATGAAAATATATCTCGTTTAGAGAACTAACAAAGGATTTGCGGGCATAAAAGACAAGAAACAAGCACATCGTGATAAGTATTGTCAAGATCAATACTGCAGACCAAGGCGCATTTCTTAACATAAAAAAAGAAATTACTAGTGGTACAATAGGCGCAAGTAAAACGATGCGTGCAAGGTAAAAAGCAATTTTCCCTTTAGTTTTTAACAAAGAAAAGGCTCTTTCAAGAACCATAACAGTATGGTAAATTATTGAACAAATGCCCAATCCAACCAGAGTATATGTCAAAAAAGATAAGTATTGCATTGATCCTTCTCCAACATATTGTCCTCGTCCTAGCAATGTAAAAAACAGGATGCTTAGAACACCTACAGGAACAAGCATCGAGGCGACTTCGCGCCAAATCATGAATTTTTCGTCGCGCAGAAAAACACTCAAAGCTAAGCGACCTCCTATTTCAAGTGATTGA
>JAGXSQ010000109.1 GCA_018333395.1 Dethiobacter sp. | reverse complement strand
AATTTATGCAGCACGAGTACCTGGACAGTTTTGTGAAAGAGGGCGGCTCCGTGGTCAAATTTGCTGTTCCGCTAGGAGAGCAGGTTCGTCCTGTCCTTGCCGGAGGGCTTGGTCAGGCAGCTCTGGACAGGGGCTATCTGTTTGCCCTAGTGAACGCGGAGGAGACCAAGGTTCACATGGTGGATCATGTCTTTTGTAAGGTGGCTGATCAAGTGCCGTGGCAGCGTTTGGGTCGGGATGTGATCGTGAAGCTCGCGGCCCAACAGGGATACGCACCACCATCTGATGGTGATGATCCCCTCTTTGTTCGTATTGCAAATGCAAACCGAGTTGAGCCAGACATAGTGCGAAATGAGTTACGCGATAGTATCGGTAAACAGATTTTGAAACACCGCGAAATCTCCAAAGATTTTCGCGCGGCGATGACGCATCTTTGTTTGGCTGAGCTGTCCGGAGGCGAGGATGGAGCAACCAAGATCCAAGTCTTGACAGACTGGCTGACGGGGCGGAATAAGGCAATTGCTGCAGTCAAGCCCTATCAGATCTATAGCCGAATTAACCGAGCCAATGCACGTCATCTATTTGAGTCCTTGCTGCGCTGGGTAAAGCTTACAGGTTGTTCAGGGATGGTGATCATATTGGATACCGCCAGATTCACGCTGACCAGAAATCCGCGGGACGAGAAACTCTATTACAGCAAGGCAGCCGTTCTCGACGCTTACGAAGTGCTGCGACAGTTCATTGATGGTACCGATCGCCTGGAGGGATGCTTACTTGTTGTTGTCCCGGACAGGGAGTTTCTTGACGAAGATGTTCTTGGTCGGGGTGTCGGTGCCTACCAAGCCCTCAAGTATAGAGTAATTGATGAAATCCGAGACCTGCGTTTGGTAAATCCGTTGGCGTCTTTAGTGCGCCTTGTATAATTTGACGAAGGGACGATTGAATTGAATAACGATTCATGGAGGACAATGATCTGCCGCCGTGCTCTCGAAGCCCTCAGGAACGGTGTGCCAAACCGGGATGCGGTTCGCGTTCTCGGCTCCGGTCAACCCGAAATTGATCACCGTTTCTCAGAGCAGCTCGCATTAGTGGGGTCTGCTGTACAGGAAGAACGTCAGGTTCCCGGTCTCCTCATCGCGGGCGGATTTGGAACCGGCAAATCGCATCTGCTAGAGTACTTTGAGCATCTTGCAATTTCCGGGAACTTTGTTTGTAGCCGGATTGTGATCAGCAAAGAAACGCCGCTCTATGATCCGGCGAAGGTCTACTCCGCCGCGATTGAGGCGGCTGTTGTTCCTAAGTTGACCGGCCAGGCAATCAAAGAGATCGCCCTTCGTCTCAAGCCGGACTCACTAAGGTACGCCGAGTTTTCCCAGTGGGCCAATCGGGACGACAGCGGTGTGAACGCTCTGTTTCCGGCAACGCTTCTTTTACACGAGCGATTAAAGAATGATTTGGATATGGTTGAGGAGATTACGAGCTTTTGGTCCGGAGATAAGTTGCCGGTTAAACGAGCCAGGGACGGTTTGAAGCAAATCGGACAAACATCAGCTTATGTGCTGAAGGCTGTCCCCGTTCGTGAGCTGGCGCTGCAAAGGTTCCGCTTCGCGGCACGCCTTATCCTCGGCGCAGGTTACAATGGGTGGGTTCTTTTAATTGATGAGGTGGAGCTGATTGGACGATACAGCCTTCTTCAGCGCGGAAAATCATATGCCGAGTTGGCGCGTTGGATGGGGAAGATCGCAGGCCAGCAGTATCCCGGGCTGACCGCAGTGGCGACGATTACTGATGATTTCGCAACGAAAGTACTTAGTGATAAGGGCGACCGTGATTCTGTCAGGCCAAAACTCCACAGCAAAGGGACGGACGAGTTCATGGCGTTGGCAGCACTTGCGGAAGTGGGCATGCGCATTATAGAACGAGAGGCCATTACTCTTTCAAATCCCACTCAGTCAACGCTGAAACGTACATACGATCAACTGAGGGATATCTATCGTGAGGCTTATGGATGGTCGCCGCCCGATTTTGTTTTCCCGGAGTGGGCGCTGCATACCAGGGCAATGCGATCATATGTGCGGCGATGGATTTATGAATGGGATCTGAAGCGACTTTTCCCCGACGAAAAACAGGAAATCGAGGAGCGTGTACTGGGGTCGGATTACACGGAGGACAAGGATTTGGAGCTGGATTCGTATTCAGGTGAAACCGATGAAGTCATGCGAGAAATCGGGTGAGGTTTATGACGGTTTCGTTTCGCGATCTTACGGATTTTCAAGCACTTGGGTTGGAGTTGATGCCCTTCCAGGCTGATGGAGTCCGTATGCTGCTGACCCGCGACCGTATCCTTCTCGCTGACGACATGGGTCTGGGCAAAACAATCCAAGCCATTGCTGCTATGCGGATACTTTGCCTCCAGCGAACGGTCCAATCCGTTTTGCTGGTTGTGCCGGCGAGCCTTATTAACCAATGGAGGCGAGAATTGCATCGTTGGGCTCCGGAACTGCGAATAATTATTGTCCGGGGACTGGCCAGGGACCGCGCGTGGCAGTGGAAAGCCGGCGCGCATATTACCGTCGTTAGTTACGAGACCTTACGCTCAGACTTTACGGACAATCCCGAGTCTCCTCCCCGCCGGAGAGTCTGGGATATCGTGGTTCTTGATGAGGCTCAAAAGATCAAGAACCGTGATGTGGAGGTCAGCCGCCTGGTTAAGCAATTACCCCGAAAACGGTCGTGGGCCTTGACTGGGACACCCCTTGAGAATAAGCTTGACGATCTTGCCTCCATATTGGAATTCGTTGACCAGTTCGATCCAACTTCGATGAGAAGTTATTGTCCGGGTCCGGAGTTGCTTGAACGGCATCGCCAACTTCAACTACGACGCCGCAAGTTCGATGTTCTTGCTCAGTTGCCCCCTAAACAAGTGATAGAGGTCACCCTTCCGCTTTTACCCAGGCAACAAGAAACCTATTCACGAGCTGAACGAGAGGGTATTATCCATTTGCGAGAAAAGGGTGAAACGATTAGAATCGAGCATGTCCTGGCATTAATTACCCGGTTGAAGCAAATCTGTAATTTTGACCCTGATACAGGAGAGTCCGCGAAGGTCGCTGATATGCGTGATCGCCTTGCGGTGCTAAGTGAGCAGGGCCACCGGGCGCTGTTATTTTCACAATATACCGACGAAATGTTTGGTGTTGGTAAGATGGCCCAAGTACTTCAAGAATATCACCCGCTTACTTATGTGGGCGGGATGTCGAGCAGTGACCGCGACCAGGTGATTCAGAGTTTTAAGGCAAATGATGTACACAAAGCGCTGATCCTTTCATTAAAGGCGGGCGGCGTCGGCCTCAACCTGCAGGAGGCTTCTTACGTTTTTCATATTGACCGTTGGTGGAACCCGGCAGCCGAGCGTCAGGCTGAAGACCGCAGTCACCGTATGGGTCAGGTTGTGCCGGTCACAGTATTTAAGTATATATGCGAGGGCACAATCGAGGAGCGTATTCAGAAGATATTAGCAGATAAGCAGCGGTTATTTGATGAGATTATAGACGACGTTTCCCTGGATATCGCTTCACAGCTGACACAGGACGAGCTATTCGGAATTTTTGGGCTTGAAGCGCCTGCGCAACACCGTACTGAACGCCGCAGCAAACCAGCGGGGCTTGAACTTGAGGAACGTTGTGCGCAGATCCTTTCGGCATACGGCTGGTCGGTTGAACGAACTCCCCGCAGCCGCGATGGGGGGATTTACCTCATCGCAACAAAGGTCGACGCAGTCGGTGTTGATCAAACAATCTATGTTCAATGTAAGGACCAGACGCGTCCGGTTGGTGTAGAGGTGGTGCGCGAGTTCATTGGCGTGCTTCCTGTAGGCAAGAGTGTTCAACCGATCCTAGTCTCGCCCATGGGTGTGACGGCTGATGCCGCTCGGTTTGCCAAGCAGCGCGGTGTGAGGATATGGGATGAAGCATTTTTTAAAAAAAATCCTTACATTAAGGGAACTGGAAGATAATGGGTTCATGCTTTGCTGTTGAATATTATCGCTTTGGCAGTGAAGTGATAAGGGTGTTTGCGGTATAATAAAGTACGATCTATTTTTGTGGAGGAGAATGCCCTGTGGCGAGCGCTGACCAACTGAAGGCCTTGATAAAATCGCATCTGGAAGGCGATGAAAATCTTTTTTTTTCGGTGGCCATGCAAGTAGCGGCCCATGAGGCAAAATTGGGACATGGCAAGCTGGCCGAGGAATTGCGCGCATTGATAGACGAAGCCAAGCGGCGGCGTGGTGCTGGGCAACCGGTTCCGATAAGTCGTTCTCGGGGTGAGTTAGCCAATCTTCTGGCGGTTTCCTACCCTAAAGTACGCTTAAGCGAGATGATTTTGGATGATACGCTTGCTCGGCAAATTCATCGTGTTATTCTTGAACAGCGACATGCTGCTCGCATTTTAGAACACGGTCTCTCACCTCGGCGAAAGTTGTTGTTGGTCGGTCCGCCAGGCACAGGAAAGACACTTACTGCATCAGTTTTGGCAGGTGAATTGGGCATTCCGCTATTCCAGATCCGCCTGGATGGACTTATTACTAAATATATGGGTGAGACCGCTGCCAAGCTCCGGCAGGTTTTTGAAGCTACTGATCACAACCGTGGCATTTATTTCTTTGATGAGTTCGATGCAATTGGTTCCCAAAGGGGGCTTGCAAACGACGTTGGTGAGATCCGACGAGTGCTCAATAGTTTCCTGCAGATGATCGATCAAGATCGCTCTAATAGCCTAATTATTGCCGCTACTAATCATGCTGAAATCCTAGATAGGGCTCTCTTCCGCCGCTTCGATGACGTTCTTCATTACAATCTACCAAACGAAGCGCAAATTAGCACATTGTTAAAGACTCGACTTTCACGTTCCGTCGAGAAGAACGTGTACTGGGATCGGTTGGCAAAGGAGGCCGCCGGCTTGAACTATGCAGAGATCGCCAGGGCAGCGGACGAGGTGATCAAGGCTGCTCTGATTGATGATCGTACACACCTAAAAGAGGCAGATATTTACGTTATGTTGGAGGAGCGCCAGAACATTGCCCGAAAGCTTAAAGGGAATATTTAATAGGGAAGATGGGGTTCCAAATGTCAGGCAATCGCAATGAGATGAAACGACATTTCATCCTTGATGGGGTAACCACAACTGAACGATTTCGCCCACCGCAAAAGAGGTTCGATCAATCACGCATACCGGATCGAGATCGCAATTCTCACGGGATGGCATTACTGGGGCAGTTCCATGCATTAAGGTCGGACATGACCATAGCCCGACAGGTTCAGGAACAAGCAGGGCTGGACGGTGGATTCGGACTACAGGTGGAATTCGAAAGCTTCCCAGGTATCGAACTGGCTTTCGAAAGCCTTGCCCGGGAACGTTCAGGTATTGAGTTGTTGAACGTGCGTCATGAGGAGCAACGCACTTTAGCAACGGTATTCGTACCGGATGGGAAGCTGGAACATTTTGAAGGTTTGATTCGAGACTACTTGGCTGAAAAGCGCGATCGGAGGGGACATGCCAGAGATTATAAGAGACTTATTAATGCTATTCAACAGATCCGTGCCGCAACCCTTCGTGCGCTCTGGACGGATGATACCGAAGTTTTTCCGGTATCGGGTGAGGAATCATTCTGGTGGGAAGTGTGGCTACCGATACGGGGCGACCGGTCAAGCACTGTGAATACTTTTTGCAGATTGGCCGAGGCTCAAAATCTCCGGGTAGCGATTGGAGAGCTAAGGTTTCCCGAACGCACTGTTTTACTTGTATACGGCTCATCTGATCAGCTGAGCCGCTCAGTCATGACGCTCAACAGTATTGCAGAACTTAGGCGGGCTAAGGAGACGGCGGAATTCTTTAATTCATTGCCACCGGAAGAGCAATCAGAATGGTTCGATGATTTTCTAAGGTACACACAATTCACAGAATCTGGCAAACCGGTTCCCCATGTGTGTCTGCTGGATACCGGAGTTAACAATGGGCACCCTTTAATCTCGAAGGCACTTGCTAATTCTGATTTGCATACTGTGGAACCTATATGGGGAACTAATGATATTCAAGGACACGGCACTGCCATGGCTGGTCTTGCACTGGTCGGCAATTTGACCGAAATGCTCGTTTCAACTCAACCTTTAGAGATACGCCATCGTTTGGAATCCGTGAAGTTATTGCCACAGGGTGGCGCCAATGTAGGTGATGCCAAACACCACGGTTATCTGACCATTGAGGCAGTTGCCCGACCTGAAATTACGGCTCCAGAACGACATCGGGTGTTCGGAATGGCGATTACCGCTAGGGATAACAGGGATCGGGGTCGACCTTCATCGTGGTCTTCTGCGGTAGACAGATTAGCAGCTGATGCGGACGGTGAAGGTGCCAGGCCAAGACTCTTGGCGGTTTCCGCAGGTAACATTAATGACCAAAATGCTTGGATTAATTATCCAAACAGCAACACCACCGACAGTATACATGATCCAGGGCAATCCTGGAATGCGTTGACCGTTGGTGCTTTCACCGAGCTAGTTAATATAACTGAAACTAACACAGGAAGTTATCAGCCAATTGCCAAAGCCGGTGGACTTAGTCCTTTCAGTACGACCTCAGCAACATGGCAGTCCCACTGGCCCATGAAACCGGATGTGGTGTTTGAGGGAGGAAATGCGGCCAAAGATGCTTATGGGGCAGTCTGGATGCCTAGCTTAAGCCTTCTGACTACTCACCATAAACCAGCTCACCTGTTATTCACAACATTGAATGCAACCAGTGCAGCAACAGCGCTGGCCGCACAAATGCTGGCACAAGTGATGGCCTTATACTCAAATCTGTGGCCAGAGACAGTACGCGCCTTAATCGTTCATTCTGCAGAATGGACAAATCACATGATGCAAATGTTTTTGCCATTACATCGTCAAGCATCTAAGTCTGATTATGAACGTCTTATACGCCACTGTGGTTACGGAGTTCCAAATTTAGACCGTGCCCTGTGGAGTGTTTCGAACTCTCTGACAATGGTTGTGGAGGCAGAACTTCACCCCTTTGGACGTGAAGGAAGCAGTCCGCCCACTCTGAGGGATATGAATATGCACCGCCTACCATGGCCGATTCCCGAACTTGAAGCACTAAGCGACACAGCCGTAGAGATGAGGGTCACGCTGTCATATTATATTGAACCCAACCCTTCGGAACGGGGTGTCCGTTCACGATACCGCTATGAGTCACATGGACTGCGTTTTGATGTGAAGCGCCCCCTGGAGTCAGAGGATGATTTTCGCTCACGCATTAATGCGGCAGCGCGCGATGAAGAAGAGGGGACGTACGGTGGTGGTGACGACTCTGCTTGGTTGATCGGCATAAAAAAGCGTCACAAAGGATCCTTGCATTCCGATATCTGGCGTGGAAGCGCGGCAGATCTTGCAAGCCGTGGAGTTCTGGCGGTCTATCCTGCACTTGGTTGGTGGAAGACCAGACCACGTCTAGAACGTTATAACCGGACCGCACGTTACGCATTGATTATCTCTATTCGCACGCCAGAGGTTGATGTTGATCTCTATACCGCAGTTGCTAATAAATTAGTTGTGGAAGTGGAGTCTTGATGAAATTCCGTACCGCTGATGCTTTAGATCATAAAATATGCAAGCGTCAGCTTGCAAAACAAGGGTTTGCAAGAATCGATTCTACGCAAACTGACTAGTAAGGTGGGGAGCCGATGTCAGGCGAGTTTGCTCTGCGCGAGGGTCAAATAGTAAAAGGTACTCTCTTCAACGAGCCGATGCGCGTAGAGACGGTATGCGCCGGCGGCGATGGGGTTTGGACGGTCGGCCTTGTGGGCACCCAGACCGAACGCTTTCGCAGAGTCACTCTGACCGCCTGCGACCTTGAAGGGCTTACCATCCTTGATGCCGGGTTTAAGTTTGACGGCGATGCCCGTCTCCTGGACCTGGGCTTGCAGGCTTATGCCCTTGGCATCGCTTACGAGTTCGACCCCTACTTTGGCCTCTCCATTTCCCGGGTCGACCCCTTGCCGCACCAACTGGA
>JAGXSQ010000108.1 GCA_018333395.1 Dethiobacter sp. | reverse complement strand
CCCCTACTACCAGAATGAAGGTTTCAGAAACAGGATAAAGTCATATCAGGCATTTCAAGATATTTAATCACAAAATTAACAGAATCTATCTTCGCCTTTGAGTAAGAGCCATAATTAGTGTGGGAGTTAACTGTTTTTAAGGAGTCTCACACTATGGCTGAAGCTTCAAAGAACAAAACGATCCTGCTTTTTGGTCGGGAATTTGCGGAAGTGGACCTGTGGATCGTCAAAGAGATCGTTCGTCGTTATCCCCGCCTTTCCCAGGAGGAGTTGGCGCATACGATCTGCGAGAACCTGCGGTGGTTTGCGCCAAACGGCAATGATAAAGTAGAGTCTTGCCGGCAGCTTCTAAGAAGGCTTGAATCGCAAGGTGAGATCAAGCTACCGCCTAAGCGGAGCAAAGGTAAATCAAAAGACTGTCGCATTGCTCTTGCCCCACAAACCGATGCGCCCGGGGAGATAATCGCGGAGCTGTCACAAGTCGGTGTTCAGGTTCAGCCTGTACGGGAACCATCCCCGATGCGGCTTTGGAACGAGTATATGGAGCGCTATCACATTTTAGGCTACAAACGTCCTTTTGGCGCGCACCAGCGTTACTTCATTCTTTCCCGCGATGAAAGATTCTTGGGCTGTATACTGTTTTCTGCCTCGGCTTGGGCGCTTAAAGCGCGCGACGAGTGGATTGGGTGGTCAGGGGTTGACCGTAGCCTTCGTGTAAACTTAATCGTCAACAACACCCGTTTTCTCATCTTCCCCTGGGTACATGTAAAGAATCTAGCCAGCCGCGCCTTATCCTTAACAGCAAGATGAACGGGAAGCTGTTCAAGCCGCCACGGAACAGCAGCTCAAAGTAATCAACCAACTGCTGCCGGGACTTTTAAAGAAATTGTCCCGTATTCCCGACCCCCGGGACGCAAAAATACGTCGTTTAATAAAGCGTCTTAAGCTCGAGTTTCCAAAACTACCCTTTACCCTGTTATTAGACGGCTTGTACGCCAACGGACCGGTCGTGCCAGCCTGCCGCAAAAGCATCATGATCGTGCTTAAAGATAAATCCCTTCCCTCGGTATGGGATGAGGCGGCGGGCCTGATACGTCTGGATAGCAAAGGGGAGTACTGTCTTGAGCGAAAGTGGCAGGGAAGGTGTTGCAACCAAAACCAGCCGTCACGCTTGGATTTCCAGTACCCCCATCGACCGGAACAATATCCATGCACGCTGTAATTTAATGGGCCGCAAGCGTTGGCTGCAGGAGAATAACATTTTGAAAGAAAAGCATCAGGGCTACAGCTATGAACATATCTTCTCCCACAACTGGAACGCCATGAAGGGCTACCACTCCCTGATGCATATCGCCTGCATGCTAAAGAGATTTTGCAGCAGGGAATTTGGCGAAGGCAAGACGGTAATTTCCGGTAATATTTGGCAAAAGTAGCTACAAAAAAGTTATTTCTGGTCTTGCGGGGTTCATAAAAATTGTTCACGCGTCAGCTCTGAGAACAGGGGTCGCCTATTGTCAAATATGCGAATTTATGGTATTATCTCTTTGCGTAGCTCAGCTTTGCTACTATCCTTCCATGGAAAGGAGGTGAAAAAATGAGGACCATACGCCAAAACAAGCAATTGGCAGGAAATATCTGCCTGGTTGCTTTAGCGGCCCTCCTTTTCTCCATGGTGTTTGCAGGACCGGGAGCCGCCGAAGCCGCCGTTACCAGAGTAGAAGTCAATGGGAACATAATAGGGGAAGCAGGGGGAAATGTACGCCTGCCCTATACCGCCGAAAGTGTTGAGATCAGATTGCGTGCTGCCACCCCGGAAGCTTTCGATGCGGTCTGGGCTCAAGTTCTAGTCGGTACACAAGTATACCAAGCTGTATATCTGACTGATGTAGCAGCTGCGACTTACGTTGCCACATCAGTATACGAGCTTGTGTATAACATAGTTTACAACACATTGTTCTTTGCTCGTACCCCATTCCAGTTGGCCATCTGGGACGGCAACACTCTTCTTCGGAGCGTCTCCCTGACCTTTGAGGGTCCGCCTCCAGAGCCGGGCGTTGGTGTCGCGCCTCCCGCACCCGTTCTTCCCCCACCATATGTGGCCATCGTGACAGTGGTTGGCGGCGTTGCTACCGCAGGGATTGATATCACTGCCGTTAACCGCCAGATCCAGGCTGATCCCCGGGCTACTGCTGTGAGTATCTTGGTGCCTGTAACTGCCGGAGTGTCGGAAATCGCTCTTCAGTTGCCCGCCGCCGTTATTAACGCTGCGGTAGCCGCAAGGAGAGCTCTGCACATCGACACCCAGTTTGCCGATTTCCTGATCCCCAGCAGCTTCCTGCTTTCTCCGGAGATTGCCAACCTAATGGTCGCCGGAGCTCGGCTTGAGTTGAAAATCCAAGCCGTCCCGCAAGCACAAGCTAATACCTTGCTGGCCGCAAGACCGGCGGGGGCGTTGCCGGTAGCGCAGGTGTTGGAACTTGCCCTAGAAGTGGTAAGTCCAGCAGGTGTGAAAACTGACATTACGTCCTTTGCACAGCGGATTTGGGTAACGATGCCCTTTGAGGCTGCCCGGTTGGGAACTGCCCCCGTCTGGAGCTTAGGGATGTACCGGCTGGATGAAGCCGCAAATCTCTGGGAGTTCCGAGGTGGCAGGGTAGATCAGGTCGCCGGCACTGTGGCTGCTGGGTTAAGCACTTTCAGCAAGTTCACAGTGATGGCTTACCACCGGACATTTGCCGATGTCAGGACCCACTGGGGTCAAAGGGACATTGAGCTGATGGCATCCCGGCATATCGCCAGAGGTATAGAACGAGACCGGTTTGCACCAGATCGGAACACTACTAGGGCCGAATTCGCAGCGCTGCTTTTGCGCTCGATGGGCATTAGGGCCACCAGGCCGGCGCGGGCAACATTTAACGATGTGGCCGCAGGGAAGTGGTACTTTGCAGATGTAGAGACCGCCCGCCGGGTTGGTTTGATCATCGGTTTCGAAGATAACACCTTCCGGCCGGA
>JAGXSQ010000107.1 GCA_018333395.1 Dethiobacter sp. | reverse complement strand
TATAACCAAATAGCGCTGCAAAAGACCGAACCAGTCGTGCGTTTTCAGGCCGGGCCCGGACACATTTACTGTCACCACCAAGCCAAAATTCCCAGCTTTGTGGCTGCAGTGTCAGCAGGCTGCTTGGGGCTGTCATGACTGCCGGCAAATTATCGGGAGGAGATACGGACGATTATGGAGGAGTTTCCGGCAAGAAAGATTAGCGGTTTTCCCGTATCATTTTTTTGACTGGCGCTTGCCCTGCTCAATAGTAGTCGGCAACGAGGGTGCCGGACTTTCTGCGGAAGTTCTGGCTGTTGCCAGCCACAAGGTAGCTATCCCGCTATCCGGCGGTGTGGAGTCTTTAAACGCAGCTGTCGCTATGTCGGTAATTTTTTTCGAGGCGGCCAGACAGAGGCGCTGCTAAAAAAACGTGTGTTTTCCTTGTCGGAGCGCTTCTGGTATGCTATAATTTAAGCAGTCCCATTCCAGAAACTAAAGGGGTGTTTAAATTGCACAGCGCTGATATTTTCTGGAGGATCTTTGAGCGGACTGGTTCGGTGATGGCGTATCTGCTTTACAAACAAAAGTTTTTGCTATAACCGCAGTATTCAGACTATCGTCCCCGGTGCGGGACGTTATTTTTTTCCTGATCAGGACAGCGCAAAGGAGTTGGAGAAGTTTGCAGGAAAGACTGCAGGTCATGGCTGAGAAGGCTAGGGCGGAAATTGAGGCTGCTGCTACGCTGGAAAAATTAAAACTCGTCCAGGTGCACTACTTGGGAAAAAAGGGAGAGATTACCGCTATCCTGCGCGGGATGGGGCAGCTTTCTCCGGAAGAACGCCCCATAGTAGGCAGTCTGGCTAATCGCCTGCGAGATGAGATGACCGCTGCAATTGCTGCCCGGGAGAGTGCACTGAAAAATGAAGACCGGAAAAGGCTGGCTGCCAGCGAACAGGTAGATGTCACCCTGCCTGGGCGCAGGGTGGGGTTGGGACATTTGCATCCGTTGACTTTGGTACTGGAAGAGATCGCGGAAATTTTTATCGGGTTGGGGTTCACTATTGTTGAAGGTCCGGAAATCGAGACTGATTATTATAATTTTGAGGCCCTCAACATGCCTAAGGAACACCCGGCCCGGGAGATGCAGGATTCATTTTACATAAAACCTGATGTTTTGTTGCGTACCCACACCTCACCGGTGCAGGTGAGGACGATGGAAAAAATGGCGCCACGTATTCCTGTGCGCATCATTGCTCCGGGCAAAGTGTATCGTCGGGACGATGACGCTACCCACTCTCCCATGTTCCATCAGGTGGAGGGGCTTGTCATTGACAGAGAGATTTCTCTTGCTGACCTGAAAGGGACATTGTTACTTTTTGCCCAGCAGATGTTTGGACCGCAGCAGCAGGTACGGTTGCGTCCTAGCTTCTTCCCCTTCACGGAGCCGAGCGCGGAAGTAGATATCGCTTGTGTGATGTGCGGCGGAAAGGGCTGTCGCGTTTGTAAGGATAGCGGCTGGGTTGAGATCCTCGGCGCGGGGATGGTTAACCCGCATGTTTTGGAGATGTCGGGCTATGATCCGGAAGAATATACCGGCTTCGCCTTTGGAATGGGTGTGGAGCGGATTGCCATGCTCAAATATGGTCTTGACGACTTGCGCCTCTTTTTTGTCAACGATGTGCGTATGCTGCGGCAGTTTCGCTAAGGAGGGAAGGAAAGGTTATGCGTGTACCTTATAGATGGTTGCAGGACTTTATCAGTCTAGAGCTTTCCGCGACGGAATTGGCCGGGCTGCTGACAAGTTCAGGGGTAGAAGTGGAGGAAATTCTGACCTGGAAGCCGGAATTCAGCGGGGTGGTCACGGCTGAGGTGTTATCGGTGGACAGGCATCCGCAAGCAGACAAGCTGTTTGTCGCCCAGATTTTTGACGGTCGCGATCGCCTGACGATAGTCGCCGGGGTTGACAACATGCGCCCAGGAGATAAGGTTCCCCTAGCTACAGTCGGCGCATGCCTCCCCGGAGGCCATAAGATCGGGGTGGCGAAAATGCGTGGTATTAAGTCGTACGGCATGCTTTGTTCCGCAAAAGAGCTTAGTTTAGAGCTTTGCAACGGAACAGACGGCATCCTTGTTTTGGACAGGGAGACACCGCTAGGGCTGCCACTGGCAGAGGCCTTGCACCTGACTGATCCGGTGCTGTTCCTGGGGCTTACGCCAAACCGCGCCGACTGTCTCGGCCTTTTGGGTGTGGCTTACGAGGTAGCGGCACTAACCGGCAAAAATGTCCTGTTGCCTGATATGTCGTTAGGTGCCATAAAGACTAGCCGGCCGTTGCCCCGGATTGAGATTGCTGAGCCATCTTTGTGTGCTCGCTATGCCGGGTTGCTTCTTGAGCAGGTGCAGGTGGGGTCATCGCCTCTTTGGCTACAGGTCCGACTGTTGCAAGCCGGGATACGTCCCATCAACAACGTTGTGGATGTGACAAACTATGTGATGTGGGAGTGGGGGCAGCCTCTGCATGCTTTTGATTATGAGACGCTGGCCGGGCCAGCCATAGTGGTTCGCACGGCTAGAGAGGGGGAGCAGATTGTAACTCTAGATGGCCAGGAAAGGAAACTCTCACCAGAGATGCTGGTTATCGCTGATACAATCAAGCCTGTGGCCATAGCCGGCGTGATGGGCGGTCAGGAAACGGAGATTTCTGCTACTACCGGCACGGTGTTGCTGGAAGCGGCGCATTTTAATCCTGTTTCTATCCGACGCACAGGACGTAAACTTGGCCTGTATTCAGAGGCCCAGCAGCGTTTCGAAAAAGGTGTGGATGTCAGTGGTTGCGTCTGGGCGATTTCGCGCGCGGGCAACCTGCTTGAGCAACTGCAGGCTGGTCGTCCAGTCGGTGAGGTGGTCGATGCCTATGCTGAGCCTGCTAGGCCACGGCAGGTTAGCTTGCGGCCGGAACGCGCCCGCAAGCTAATTGGGTTGGAAATCTCGCAAAAAGAGATGGCCACCATTTTTCATCGGCAAGGGTTTGCGGTAGATGAAGGCACACAGCTACATGTTACCGTGCCGATACGTCGTGCTGACCTGCAGTCGGAGGTAGACCTGATTGAAGAGGTCGCCCGTATACACGGGTACGAAAATATTGCCGCCACGCTCCCTGCCGGCGCTGTTACCCAGGGTTACCGTACGGAGCGGCAGCAGGCACTGAAAAAAATCCGGGAAATTCTGGTCGCCTGCGGCTACATGGAAGTGATCAATTACTCTTTCATAAATAATGCTTGCTTCGATCGATTGTGCCTGCCTGCTGACAGCTGTCTGAGAAAGGCCATTGTTATTGCCAATCCTTTGTCCGAGGAACAGGGCGTGATGAGGACACTTCTGACTGCGGGTCTGTTAGAAAATATCGCTTATAACCGTAACCGCAATGAGCACAATTTAAGGCTTTTTGAGCTGGGGTCTGTTTATTTGCCAGGAGAGGAGAGCGAACTGTCACCGCTGCCGGAGGAGAGGACGACACTCGGGATGGTGATTACCGGCACCTTCCCGCAGGACCATTGGCGCCACAAACCTGCGGTGAGTGATTTCTTTGACCTGAAAGGAACCTTGGAGGAATTGTTTGACCGTCTTGGCATCAAAGAGGCACTTTTCCAGGAAACGGAGCTTTCCTGGTGCCAGTCAGGACAAACGGCCCAAATTATGCTGCGCGGTGAGTCTGCAGGTTGGCTGGGTCGCCTTCACGTCGAGACGCTGGAAGCCTTTGGCTTAGAAAAGGCTGTTTTTGCGGCTGAAATCGATCTGGAGTGCCTGCTACCGTACGTACGGCTGATTAGCGAGTACAAGCCGCTGCCGCGCTATCCGGCCCTGCTGAGAGATATGGCCGTGATTGTTCCAGACCACGTCAGTGTAGATAACGTAATCAATGTTCTCAGAGAAGCAGGGGGAGAGCACGTGGAAGCGGCAAGTCTCTTTGACCTCTACAAGGGGTCACAGGTGCCTGCAGGGTATCGCAGCCTAGCTTTTGCCCTCACTTATCGTGACGCTTTACGTACGCTGAGTGATGAGGATGCCGGCATGTTGCACTGCCGGATAGAAAAAGCTTTAACAGACAAGTTAGGGGCACTTTTGAGGAAGTAAACAGGGATTTTGTCGGGCAAGGTCGAACAAGTTGCGGTGAGATTGTGTGGGGGAGGTAAAAATATGCCCCAGGGAGAGAACAAAAACCGTGTCCAGGTGAGGATTTATGGTGAAGAGTACACGATGAAAAGTGACGCTGCGCCGGAATACATGAAACGGGTCGCTCAGTATGTAGACGAGAAGATGAGACAAATCGGCCATAACAGCAACCGCTTTGGCTTAAATAAGCTAGCCGTCCTTACTGCTGTTAATATGGCCGATGAGCTGTTCAGAGTTAGGAAAGAGCTGCGCGATCTAGAAGAATTGCTTGACAAAAGTACGACGACCAAATGATTAGCTGGCTTGATGTGGGCCTGGCGGTGCTCGTTTTTTATTCAGCCGCAGCCGGCTGGGGACGTGGTCTGGTGCGCCAGTTTTTCGATGTGGCCGGTGTCCTTGCTGCTTATTTTGTGGCCTTAAATCACAGCGACTTTCTGCTGGCCTGGCTGGGCCGTTATCTCCCCCTGACCGACTGGCTACCGTCCTGGCTTGACACTCCTTTGCCTGGCGGATTGGTTCTGGGCGACGTTATAGCAAGCATAATTAGCTTTGTCCTGCTCTTTTTAGCTGTCAGGCTATTCTTTAAAGCTCTGGCCGGTGTGTTGCACGGCTTTTTCTCGTTGCCTCTCCTAGGGACGTTTAATGGTTTTGGCGGGCTGGTGTTGGGTAGTGTCAAAGGAATTTTTCTTGCGCTCGTTGTTGTCGCTATTCTTTCTCTGTTCCCCACGCCATTTTGGCAACGTGCGCTGGAGCAATCGATGGCCGCCACATCGATCCTCTACTGGCTGCCGATAGTTTATGAGCAACTTGCGGAGGTCTTACTCAAAGTCCCTGTGCCTACTGTGTGAGCAACACATATTTCTGTGCTCACAGGTCGCCTTCTTCCTCTTGCGCTGAGCAGACTTTCCAGATTAGTACGGGCTTTAAGGGCGTAAGCGCCTGTTACTTGGTCGAGATTATGTAGCGTGGTAGTCTGCAGGTCTGTCTGTGTCAGCGGCTGGTGCTCCTTTTTTTTGATGACCGTGAAGGTGCCGCATCTTTCGAGCGTTCCCTCTTCCACCTCGTTGATGTCCACTATACTGGATTTGCGCAATTCCTGTTTCAGGTCGTCAATGTTCATCCGTACCTGGGTCATATTTTCCTTAATTATTTCCCCATCGCTGATGATAACTGTGGGCTTGTCTTCGATAAGCATCCGTATTTTGCTGTTGTGCATGGCCAGAGTAGACATAAGAATCTCCAGGCCTGTCAGGACCAAAATCGGTACCAAGGCGGGGAGGAAGGGGAGCTGGGCATCTTCCATGGGTAAGGCGGCCACGGAGCCAATCATCACTCCTACCACGAAATCAAAGGGGGAGAGTTGCCCCACCTCCCGTTTACCCATCAGCCTGACCATCACCAGCACCAGAAAATAGATAATTACGGCTCGGCCGCCCAGAATGAGTGCATCGAGTCCAAGTGACGGCATGTTTTTAATGGAGTGCGCTTTGGCTGTGGTTTTGCCATTGCTGTAGCGTTTTTTCACATTGCTTAAGCATTTCCGTCAGTTGTAGGTAGGCTTGACTGTCGGACATGGCCGTTTGAGACTGGTTCATGGAGGCTACGGCTTGCTGGAGAGACTCGGTCATCTGTCTGTCAGCCTGATGCTGTTGGTCCTGAAGCAGGCTACCCAACTGCGGGAGCATTTTCAGGAAATATTGCGGGTTGTGTAGTGGTCCCTGCTGCTCTAGAGCCTGCTGCATGGCCTGAATCTGCCTGGTAATCAAGTCTGTCTTCTGGGCGTTACTTAGCGCGGATGACGCCTGCCGGAGCGTCTGCTGAATGACCTGCTCGGTTTTCAACTGCTGTTGCCGGGCCGTTGACTGCAGCCCGGCCATCAGTTGCCTGAACTCTTCGTAGGGTGCAAGCTCCATGTTAGCTGCCACAGCTTGGTCGGTCGGGTGGTTGGCTTTAGCCATGGTATCCTCTAAAGCGCGGTCCATTTCTGCCATGGCCTGCTTTTCCCGCTCATAATCGTTCACTGTTCTCCCCCCTTCATGCTACTTTACTGTTATTCTCCCGAGATGGATGCTTTTTATTACTGTGCAGTTTACCGGAGGAAAAAATGCAAAAGATAGCACTGTCTTTTATCTAAACCCCACCGTTTTACAGAGCGGCTATTTTTTTGTTTCAAGGAAGTGAGTTTATTGAAGAGAGAGATTAGGCTGCTAGAGTTTGATAAAATCAGCTCCTCTTTGGTAGCCGAAGCGGTTTCCTCCATGGGGCGTGAACTGGCGGAAGACCTCCAGCCCACCTCAGACTTGGCACTGGCCAGACGCTGGCAGGCTGAAACGACAGAAGCTGTTTCTTTGCTGACGCGTCACCGGCTTAGCCTGGAAAATATTCCTGACTCTCGGCGAGTGTTAGCACTGGCCTTCCGGGGAGGTTTGCTGGCGGAGCAACAACTGCTGGGAATTCTGTTGCTTTTGCATGTTGTTACCCGCCTGAAAACTTTTTTCAGGGAAAACAACGCTTTCCCAATTCTTGGCGGGTTGGTGGAGCAAATGTCGGCCCTGCCGCCGCTGCGGGAACAACTGCGGCAGGTTTTGGATGAGGAAGGGAACGTACGGGATGAGGCCAGCCCTGAACTGGCCCGACTGCGGCGTGCCATAAAAAACGGCGAACGAGAGCTGCGGGAACGCTTTGAGCGTTTCGTGCGCAACCCGGCCCAGCAGAAAATCCTGCAGGAAAATCTTGTGACGATGCGCGGCGAGAGACTGGTTCTCCCCGTGCGCCAGGAAAACCGGTCGCAGATCCCGGGGGTGGTACATGATCAGTCCGCCAGTGGTGCTACGCTGTTTATTGAGCCGTTGTGGGCGGTAGAGGACAGTAATCGCTTGGCTACGCTGCGACTGGAGGCCGAGCGGGAGCGGGAGCGAATTTTGCTTCACCTCTCTCAATGGGTGGGAGGGGAAAATGAAGCGCTTTTCTTGACGCTGAACCTGTATGCGGAGCTTGATTTCATCTTGGCCAAGGGGCGACTGAGCGTCAGGGGACGTTGCGTTGAGCCGGTACTAAATGATGCCGACCATCTCTTGCTCAGGGCCGGCCGCCACCCGCTGTTGACGGGCGAGGTCGTGCCGATTAGCTTGGAGCTCGGCCGCGCTTTTCGTACCCTGATAATTACCGGTCCCAACACCGGTGGCAAGACGGTAGCCTTAAAGACGGTCGGTCTTTTATGTCTGATGGCCGCTGCCGGGCTGCATGTCCCAGCGGCGGAGGGAACGGAGTTGGCTGTTTTTCCGCAAATCTTTGCTGATATTGGCGACGAGCAGAGCATTGAGCAGTCGCTGTCCACTTTTTCCAGCCATCTGAGAAACATCATTGACATTATTGACCGTCTGGCGCCGCGCGCGTTGGTTTTGCTGGATGAGGTAGGCGCCGGGACTGACCCCACTGAAGGTGCGGGTCTGGCCATGTCCATTCTCGAATATCTGCACAGCCGGCAGGCGTTCACGGTCGCCACCACTCACTATAGCCAACTCAAGGCGTTTGCCTACCTGACGCCAGGAATGGAGAACGCCTCGGTAGAGTTTGACGTGGCTACTCTGCGACCCACCTTCCAGCTGCTTGTTGGTGTACCGGGACAGAGTAACGCTTTTGCCATTGCTGCGCGTCTGGGCTTAAGACCGGAAATTATCGAGCGTGGTAAAGCCTTCCTTTCCTCGGAGGAAATGCGCCTGGAGGAAGTGGTGGCTGACCTGGCCGCCAACCGCAAGCGTCTGGAACTGGCGTCGGCACAGGCGGAAGCCGGTCGGCGCGAAGCGGAAGCGGTGCTGAACGGTGTTCGCCGTGAACAAGAAGAATTGCGTCGCCGGCGGGAAGAACTGCTGCGCAAGGCACGGACGGAAGCGCTGGAAATTGTGGCTGCCGCCAGGCAGGAGTCGCAGCAACTGCTCAAAAAATTGCGCCGGCTTACCGCCCTAGAACGCCCGCCGGCCGCCGAGGAACTCCAGCAGACTACTGCTGCAACTGACAAGTTGGAGGCAGAACTGCGCGAACAGCTCGCCGCACCAGTAACAGAACGGAAGCTCAGCGCAGCAGAACTTTCCCCGGGAAGAGAAGTTTATGTCAACACTCTTGGACAACGCGGTACAGTAACTAAGGTTGTCTCTGGTGTGGCCGAGGTTCAGGTCGGGCCGATGCGCCTGCAGGTAGAGCCTGGCGACCTTTCGCCGGTGGAATCGACGAGGAAAAAAGAACAGCCAGTAGTCACGGGCCTAGCGCTTTTTGCCCGTCGAGACGTACCGGCTGAAGTAAGCGTACGTGGTCTGACTCTGGACGAGGCGATCTTGAAAGTAGACGCTTATCTAGACGAAGCGTCCATGGCCGGCCTGCCGGAAGTCGTCCTGATCCACGGCAAAGGCACCGGCAGGCTCCGTACCGGCTTGCGTGAACACCTGCGCGGCCACCCGCAGGTGGCCGCCATGCGCCTC
>JAGXSQ010000106.1 GCA_018333395.1 Dethiobacter sp. | reverse complement strand
TCGGCTGGGGGCTGTTTGGCGGGTGATACGCGAATTCCCTTAGCCTCTGGCTTAACGAAGACTATGCGCGAACTTGCCGACGACTGGGAACTCGGCATTCAGCACTTTGGTTATGCCACCAACGAGACGGGCGATATACGCATCGTGGCGCTCATCGAACCGCGCTTGACGAAACGGCAAGCGGCCATGGTGGAAGTCGTGCTGGATAACGGCGCACGGATTCGTTGTACGCCCGATCACCCCTTCCGTTTGCGCGATGGTTCCTATCAGTCGGCCAGCGAACTTTGGCCAGGCCAAAGCCTAGTGCCATTCAAAACCAGACTGACCCAAGAAGACGAATTGCCCGGCCCCGGCTATGAAATGGTCTGGATGAATGGCCGGGGCGAATGGAATCACACACATCATTTGGCCGACCTCTACAATTTGTTGACCGGCGTGTACACACGCCAAGCCGGAAATACCCGACATCATCTGGATTTCAACAAACTCAACAACGACCCGCGCAACATTCGGCGAATGTTCTGGCGCGACCATCAGCGTCTCCACGCGGAATTGGCAGGCGAGATGGCAAAACGGCTGTGGCAAGACCCGGCCTACCGTGAGCGCAAACTGCGTCAACTGAGTGAGCAGGCCATTCGCCAATGGCAAAACCCGGCCTACCGTAAATATAAGCGTGAGCAGGTCAGGTTACAACGGCAGGATCAGGCCCTCAACGAAAAACTAGTGCAGGGTTTTCAAGAGTGGTTCGCCGCTTTGACGCCAGATGAATATGCGGCCTATTGTGAACGCATGAGAGAACTTCAGGCCGCCTATTGGGCCGACCCGGCCCATCGTCGGGAACAGGCTCAACGCACGCGACAGTTCTTTGAGGAGCATTCCGAAGCGCGAGACGCACGACAGGCTGCCGCCCTGCGACAGTGGGAAGAGATTGAACTGCGCGCCTGGCGCGCCGAAAAGACGCGCGAGCAGTGGCGTGATGAAGCCTATCGCTGCCAGCACAGCGCCGCCGTATCCGAATGGTGGCAGGCCCATCCTGAACACCGAGAAAAAATTGTGGCCGCGCGCCAGCGCCAATGGGGCGATGCTGATGAACGCGAAAAGGTTTTGTCGGCTCTGGCGCGCTGGCGCGAAACAACGTCAGTCACAGTAAAGAGGGCACGGATTCGAGCCGGGCACAGGCTCAAAGCCCTGTTGCTTCTAAGTCAAGTGTTAGATTCACGGAACGTCCAACAAGCCTACGAGAGGCTCAGACTCCAAACTGCGCCCACCGCGCCGCGCTATGATCGCCTGGTGAAGGATTATTTCGCGGGCGACGAATCCCGGTTGTTAGAAGCAGCGGCAAATGTGAACTGTAAAGTGGTTGCAGTGCGTTCTCTGGCCGAGACGGCGGACGTGTATGATTTGACGGTGGAGGGCTACCACAACTTTGCGCTGGCCGCCGGTGTGTTCGTTCATAACAGCGCCAAGCAGGGGCGCGAGCGCCGCTTTCAGGCCATCTTGCCGCTGAAGGGCAAAATCCTCAATGTGGAGAAAGCACAGCTCGGCAAGATCCTCAAAAACGCCGAGATTCGGGCCATGGTGGCCGCCATCGGCGCCGGCTTGGACGGCACCGGCGACGAACAGCACTTCAATTTGGAGCTGGTGCGCTACCACCGCATAATCATAATGACCGACGCCGATGTTGACGGTAGCCATATCCGCACCCTGCTGCTGACTTTTTTCTACCGCTACATGCGGCCTATTATCGACGCGGGCTACCTCTACATCGCTCAGCCACCGCTCTACGGCGTGAAGTTCGGGCGCGACAAGGAGCTCAACTACGTCTTTAGCGACGTCGATTTACAGCTCTTACTTAAGCAGCACAGCGGCCGTAAGGCGGAGATTCAGCGCTTTAAGGGCTTAGGCGAGATGAACCCCGAACAGCTCTGGGAGACCACCATGAACCCCGAGACGCGCCTCTTGAAGCGGGTGACTATTGAGGACGCGCTCGAGGCCAGCGAGACGTTTGAGATGCTGATGGGGAGCGAGGTGCCGCCGCGCCGCGAGTTTATCGAGCAGAACGCGCATTTAGCACAGCTCGACGTTTAGCGCTCGATAGCGCGGTTAAGGGCGTCGCGCATGGCTAGGGTCAACTGCCGGGCGCGTTCGGCGAAGTCGTCACCGGTGGTGGTGTAAGTGAGGCCACGGCTGGCGTTCACCACCGCCCCCAAACCCCGCTCGTCGAAGGCGGGTGCGACATCCTCGGCGCTGCCGCCCTGCGCACCGTAACCCGGCACCAGCAGCAGGCTGTGCGGCAGGCGCCGGCGCAAAGCGGCTAGCTCACGGGGGTAGGTTGCTCCCACCACCGCGCCGACGGGGCTGTAGCCGCTGCGGTCGCGATGCGCCTCGGCTAGCGCAGTCAGGGCATCGGCCACGTGTTCGTAAAGGGTCTGGCCGCTGGCTAGCTGTGTGTCCTGAAAGTCCCGGCTGCCGGGGTTGGAGGTCTTGACCAGCACAAACAGGCCGCGCCCCGCGCTAATAGCCTGGGTAAGGAACGGCTGTAAAGAGTCCACCCCCAAGTACGGATTGACGGTGAGGGCGTCTGCCGCAAAAACGCCATCGCCCAGATAGGCCTGGGCGTAAGCGGCGGCGGTGGTACTGATATCGCCGCGCTTGGCGTCGAGAATGACGGGGATTTTGATGGCGCGGATGTCGGCTAGGAGCTGGGCTAAGGCGATTAAGCCGGGGATACCGAGCGCCTCAAAAAAGGCGGTCTGGGGTTTATAGCACGCCACTGCGTCGGCAGTGGCCTCGATGATGGCGCGAAAGTAGTTAACGACCGCCTTGGCAATTTGGGCCGGGTCGTTGCCAAAACGTTCGGGGTGAGTAAGGGGGTGCGCTTCGGGGCGCGGGTCGAGACCTAAGCAGACGCTCGAGCCGGTCTGCTGGATGCGCTCGTGGAGCCTCTCGCTGAAGGGTTTCATACGATTATTCGGAATAGAAGTGGTTTCGCAACGTCTCTTCTGGGAAGTAAAGGCGAGCCTTCTTGTAGATGCTCAACAGGGTCCCTTTGCTGATGGCGGTATGGTTTGGAATGACAAGAACCTGCGTGCCTCCGGCTACAGTTCGCTTACAGCGGTTTTCACAAATACTGAGTCGCCTTAGCGCAGGTATCATCTCTGCAAAGGCGCCCTGGAGAACGATTCGCAGTCCTGCGAGCACCCGCAGGATCAAACCAGATGATACCTGCTATAAGCTTTACATGACTTCCCTTTTGGGATGCTACCGACAACCCTAGGTATGTGAAGATACCGACAAGATCTTTACCAGAAAGTGTTTTGAGCTTAGGCGGCATTCAGGGAAGATAGTTCTAGGGTCACCACGATGGGGGGAGCTGCCTGAGTGAAGCCAAAGAGGCGGTAATCACCGTCCGCCAGCGCCAGCGCCACTGCTTCTTTAAGGTTGCGAGCGGCTTCATCTAGGGAGTGGCCTTGCGTCACGACAGGCAGGTTGTAGCACTCGGCGGTGTAGGTGCCGTCCTCGTGATGCCCGATATGTGCTAAAACGATCTGCTCCACGTTGTCTAGTGTAGCATCTGTGGTGCGATCTAAAACCCGGCCCGTACCGCTCGAGCCGATAGGTTGCGACCTAGGCGGCAGCCCGCCCGTGGCAGTGCTTGTATTTCTTGCCGCTGCCACAGGGGCAGGGATCGTTGCGGCCTACCTTCTCCTGGACGCGGATCGGCTCGGTGCGGCTACCGCCCGCGCCAAGCCCAGGCTGCGCTTGATCCTGATAGAGCAGGGGCCGCTGCTGTTCGCGGCGTTGCAAGCCCTGGTCGCTCTGTACCTGCACGCGGTAGATGAGCTTGGCCACCTGCAAGCGGATGTTGGCCTTCATCTCCTCGAACAGGTTAAAAGCCTCAAAGGAGTACTCCTGAATCGGATTGCGCTGGCCGTAGCCGCGTAGGCCGATCCCCTGGCGCAGCACATCCATGTTGTGCAACTGCTCTTTCCAGTGCTGATCGACTACTTGCAGCACGATAAAGCGCTCGAGCTCCCGCATTAGCGGCGCCCCTAGCTCAGCTTCGCGCTGCTGATAGGCAGCTTCAATGAGCGGAACTAGCTGGTCGGTGGCCTCTTCGGGGGTCAGGCCGCGCAGCGTTTCGAAGTC
>JAGXSQ010000105.1 GCA_018333395.1 Dethiobacter sp. | reverse complement strand
GGGCTTTGAAACGGTGGAGAGCTTGCTGGACGAGAAAAGCATCTTTGCGAGAAAATTCTGATTTCATATAGAAATACCGGCGTATTGACCCCCTCCGGACTCCCGGAGCGGAAGGCCGGAGGAAAAGGCGGGATTCCCGCCGCCCGGCACTCTGTGGCGGTAAAACCCTGACACACATAGCATGAAATGGCACTCTAAGGCCCTTGCTTTACGAAAGAATCAAGCTGTGGGAAGGGTTGCCATCCCGCAAGGTATCGGCGCTTCGCGCCGGTTATAATGGGGAGCAATATGGAAAACACAACGATAATCACGTACGCGAATTTTGGTTTTCCAGGGCATTATGGGTTAGCAAAAACAGTGCGTCATCAAACTGTTTGTCTGTAATCATCTTCTTTTCCTCCTCCAGCCATATAATTAAATGGCCATACTTCGTGGTTATTTTAGATTTCACTGTTCCAAGAGTAATTGAAATTTTTTAATTCTATCTTCCGTGTCAATGCTATTATCGTTTTGTGCGATTACTATTCTTTTGACTTCCGCATTTGTAGCAGTGCTTTTAACAACATAGGCAGAGTTCGCGCAAATAATATAATTATCACCATCAATGGCGCGTTGCCCATAATGGTCTTTTGACAGATTATTGCTGTAAACCGCCTTTAAAAACGGCTGATATGTGTTTTCAGAAATCTTTGACTCTGTTGACATAACGGAAAACTCGTATGGCCGCTTCTCAAAATCGTTCCAGTAATATTTTCCAAAGCTTCCCGGTCTGAAAAGGTCATACTTAATATAGTAATATCGCCACTCATAGTTATTGTTGGTTTCGCAATCGTTGATATAGGTGTTGAGGATGCCGGACAAAAGTTCGTCGGTAAACGAATCAGCGCGAGACAACAACTCCACGAGGACATCCTTTGTTCTTTCAAACCCGTCATTACCGCTTTTGTGAAACAGATTTCGCCAAGCCTTCATGTTCTTTTTCGAACCCAATTGATATCTCCATCCATTTTTCTCTTTTTGCCCGTAATTCCCGATGGACATAAGCGCGCAATCAACTAGGTCCCAATTGCAGGAGAACAACGATTGGAAACGCAGGAAGTATTCAGGGTGATCTAAGCCAATAATGCTGATCTGACCTTGAAGCAAATCATGGTCCTCTAATTCAAATAACGCTTCCGCCTTATCCGGATTATTTTCGACCCATGTAATCTTTAATGTTTCTTCAGCCAATTGACTCAAGTTTAGGTTTTTTTCTATGGTGTCATCGATTGTGCCAGTTTTAATAATGTCATTAACTTGCTTTAAAATTGCTGGCATTCTATTGCCGCTTGTTCTGAGCTCACTATCGCTGATCTCATCTTCGGAGTTTTGGATTAAGTTGCATACGATTCTAAGTCTTCTTGAGAATTCCTTATCGGTTACGGTGTCCTTGTTTAATAGGTAAGAGATAACAGCATATATAAGGACAATCCTATTCAACGGGAACAGCCTGTTACTATTGCCAGATATATCAGCATAATTACGCACGCAGTCTTTGAAAATGTTAATTCCGTACCTTTTTTCAACTTTAATTTTTCCAGCTTGATGTTCGTGTGAAATAAATCGTTCCAAAAATTTGTCCGGAGTGTTATCGCCCTGAAGACAGCACCAACAATCGAAATAGTCTTCTAGCGTTTGGATATTAGCCATAACATTTTCATTTTGACCAGAAAAATATTCTTTCAAGAGGTCAAATTCATCATTGCTCTTGCCTTGAGTTGTCCCGCCGTTCTGGTAACAAATGATGTCACAAATGAACCTGAAGTAACGCAGGAACTCATCATCAATCACATTATCGTCGCCGCGATACTGCCAGAGCAAATAAGTCCAATCAAGATCGATCTTCTTGATGATACGTTTTGCCGTAGGTTCATCGATCTTACGCAGTTCACGTTCCAATTCGGCTTTAAAGTGCTCAAATTGCGTTAGCGGCTTTCCACGCGAATTCATTTTGATATACAATTCATCGGTGAGTCCCATATCTTTGATGGGAAGAAAGTAGAAGGTTATTGCCTTTTCCTTCAGCCTTGCCCAAATTCCCTGTGTTTTCGCGAATTCATCATGAATCGCATCAAGCATCACCAGCATTGAACTGATTGTCGGATCTTTTTTCCAATCGAGCGGAAACCATGCCTGATCAACGATTTCTTCTGACAGCTTTTTTATAAATGAGGGGTTAAACCTGATTAGAAAAGAGCAGAAATCACGTGCGCTGTATCGTGTCTCATAACTGAAGTTTCCCAAGAATTGATGCTCTGCAGCGTCTATATTTTCTTTCTTAGCAGCGTACCAATGGAGAAGAAAGAGTGCTGTAAGGCGCTGCTGGCCATCCAACGGTGTCATAACGCCATTTGTATTGATGTCTCCGTAAACGAAATCCAAGGTAACTGAATCAGCCATTATGGCTTGGTATAAAGAGTTTAGAAAACGTGCCCGAATACGATTAATTTCTGCATCTATGCGGCCTTGGGCATAGTCGCGCTGTATAATTGGGATTGCTATCTTTTTTAGCTGAACGGTTTCTTCGTCAACTTCAAAACCGGTATTAAATATTTCGATAAAGGTATTAAGAGAGGTTCCCAAACTATTCAGCCTCCTTTTCAATTGAAATTTCTTCGGCCAGGTAATTTTTAAGTGTACTGTTGATCGCCTTTATGTATGCGATTCGGTCTCGCTGTCCCCAGAAATGCAGCTGATTGCTTTCAGATGACGTATAGTATTTCAAGAAAACCATCTTCGTGCAAAACGGGATAAATTGACCCTTTTTGTCCATTTCTATAATTGCATTTCGCTTAACATCAAATGTGGAATTATTAAGAGCCGCGTTATCACTCATATTAAGCAAAGCCAAATTTGCAATAGAATGCATATATTCAGTGTTGCCCTGTGCTGATAATTTTTGTATTACCTTTTGCTGGATGTCTTCAAATTCCTGACGTTCCAGACGCTCCTTAGCACAGGCGTTTTTCATTTCCTCGATCAGTTCGTCGTTCCCGTTGTCTAGGGACATAATAGAAGTAAGATGCAATCTTAACCATTCTTTCCAATCATCTTGCTTTTGCATACCTTCAGACTGTTGCGCATGTATATGCTCCAAGCTCCAGGAGACTTTGCTCGCTTTTTGAAACTTGAATTTCTCAAACGGAAACCAATGAGTCTGCTCGCCGTTTTGCCGAACAGATTCAACATTGAATAGAAGCAACAACTTGCTGATTTTTGTATAATCCGTAGTTTTCTCATAGCTTAGTTCAGAATAATTGGTGGATATGGCAATGCTTTTCTTGATGTATGCGTCTAATTCTGATTTGAACCGATTTTTTGTTATGCCTCTTCCGTCTATTTCGCGTTTGGATAATGCAAAAATATCCTGCAGCGATTTAGTATTTGAAGCAATCAAATAGCCGGTTTTGTGGTAGAGCTCGTGATCTTCAAACCAGTCTTTGAGAATTAAAAATGTATGCTGGATTTCTTTCCATATCTCATTTAGATTCTCCTTTTGTTTCAAGTCATCAAAATAGAAAAATGTGTAGTATTTTTCTTTGTTATCCGCTTGTTTGCCAGAAATCAAATCTAAGATCAAGTCAATACGTGTTTGATATTTTGCATTTGAGCGATTGGTAAGAAAATACCATAAAGAGTTGTTATGCAACTCCTTCTCAATGTTGTCCCACTGGAGAGAAATCTCTTCCTGCTTCTCCCGATCCATATCGGAATTATTATCACGATTCAGGAACATTGCCTTTACTAGTTCTGCGCTCGTCAGTGGTATTTTCCCAATATTGAGACGCGTAAACAGTGCTATGGCATCTTCAGACTTATCCACCTCATACCAGATTATTTTGACATTTTCATCGAAATACTTGTTGATGTTGGTCAGCGTTGATTTCTTATCCTTGTTGGCAAACCACTTCTCAATCGTCTCATAGGCATCGCATATAAACCAATAATCTATGTTTTCTTCCTTTTTTGATCGGTCAATGGATGCAAGGAATTCTTCTGATTTTTCTCTTGTTTCATAAACTAAAGAAAATTTTGGCTCGTCTAAGAAGCCGGAGCTAGAAATGTTCATATACTTATAGATAAGAAACAACGTCGTTAATCGCTGCTGTCCATCGATCAGTTCAAAAGAATCCTCTCTTCTTCTTACAACAACCGGCTGCAGGCAGTAGTTTTTTGTCCCGTTGGAATTAACATCATCAAGTAGACGGGTTACCTCATCATGTCCCCATCGATATCCGCGTTGAAATGACGGAACATAGAATTTTCCTTGAACGAAACCCACGTACTTAGTTTCGAGTTTTATATCGGCTTTTATTGAATTCATTTTCATAATTCTCCTCGTCCAATGTTTTGGAATGCTTCCTCCTAAACATGTTTAATAGCAGTATTATCCGTCATGTTGCGGGCAAAGCGTGCAGACGGATGGCAATAATCAATCCATACCTGTAACATTTCCCCTTATGCCATTCCAAGGGCTTCTGCATAGCTAAGTCCGGAAACAATTCCTTTGCGTAGCCAAACATAGCCCCGCAGACAACAACGTCCGGCTGAATAATCTCCAACCCCGCGCAAATAAGGCTCTTATCATTTCTCACAGTTTAGCTAATCAGCTTATTGGATCACCAAGTGTTGATATTTATCCATTAAGCATGGTAAGCATATATTAATCCTTTAAAGTCATTGGGATATGCAATTAATCTCCATTGTGCCGGATATGTTGCTACCAGTACAAAAGCACCCACATCTTCCATATATGGCCCAAGATAAGATGCTGCCTGCCTGTGCCTTGGTAACATCTCCGGTCACTGACATTAGGGCCATTCCTAATCCCGGCTTTGCTGCATACTTTTTCAACAGGGAAACATCATTGGCAAGAGGAAACGGTCTCCCTTGGAAATTTTGCATTAAATATGCAATAACTTGTTCAATTTCAGAAATAGAAAACCGATCGACTGATCTTTGCTTCCCATCAGATTTCACTGGATAGGAAAAGACCAGCAGATTACTGTTTTTGTCTATGTCTACCCGAAAGTAATAACCTTTGCCTCGTGTTTTTAAAGGGTAATCTTCAGGTTGTTTCACAATTTGCTGTTTACATAAAACTTCCTTCGGTTTGCTATCTCCCCCAAGGTCATAGCCTATCATAAATAAGGCTGCCTCTAATGAACGCAAAGGATTTTTTTCTTGGGAAAAAAGCTGCGAAGACTTCGCTACTTCATTTAGCAGCCAACTTGCACGTAAATTCCAGCGTGCATGCTGTTGAGGATTAGTAATTCGATTTAATTTTAAACTACCGCAGCTTGGATTGCGGTTTTTTGCATTTACAGGGTTTGATTCTTTTGCCTCAGCCCAAGGGAACTTTAACAAGCTTGGTGTATTTTTGAGTTGCCGCTCCTGACAGTAATGGACAATAAGGTAACCAATTGCCGCACCTACCCGGCTATCATATATCATAAAGTCATTTAGCAATAATGAGTAAATCTTTGTCATGCCAGAATTAAAGCGATCGGGGAACGGGCCGATATCATTCGCGATTCCTGGTTTAAGCATAAGCATTCCCTGCCGATAAATGCTATATAAATGTTTACGGTTTTCTTTCGCCCAGCTATTGTTCCTTCCTGGAACCCCGCCCCAGTCAAAAATCATACAAGTGCTTCCGCATAAACGGTCTAAATCCTTATCTAAAAAAGCACACCTTAATTGGCTTCGCAAACGCTATAAAGCTACGCATTTTCCGCAAAACCTTTACCGCTATATACTTGGCCGTTTTGGTCTGTATATGTAAATGACCATTGGTATTTTGAGAAGGCATCATAAATTGAATTACACCGCCACATCTCACCGCTGCGGCGATCTATACATTGATGTGTAAATACACCCTTTTTGTCGCATAAATGAATTAACCAGCGCATAAAGAGCTTTACATCAGAGTCACATAAATATTCATTCTTTAACATATCTCTATCACCTTCCATTATTTTTCATCAGGCTAACCCATGTCAGGCATTATATGGGGCCAGGAACCAAAGACCGGGAAGGACTGTAAACTTCCTGTCACTGAGGTAGAAATATTACAGGTGAAAACCTTGCCGGGACAATAGCGGCCGATCCGATAAACAGCCCCACTGTCTTAAATGAGCCCTAAAAAAACACAATAACAACCTTTCGGTCGGTCATGGCCACTTCTTTGGAATTGACTACTTGTTTTTTTCTGCTTTCCTCCACAAATTCCCTGCAAATATGTGAAAAGGATTCTGCTTTTTATGCAATCCGCAAACGTTTATATAGAATAGCAGGTGCTAAATGTTAAAGCCGGCGCAAAATGGCGGCTAATTCCAATGAAAAGTGTCGGTTAAAAAAGCAGCATGCTTCAGGTATATATTACCACAAGCATGCTGCAGTTTAATACAATTTGTTTAATCTTAGCGGCAGCGAGCATGGACCTTTTTCGGGTAAAAGGATAACCCCTTAGCACTAACCAGGTAGTAATCGGTGCCGTCATGCTCGACCCACATCATCATCCAACCATTGGGTGTTTCGAATTTCTTTTTTGTGGTCAAATCCCCTTTAATTTGATACAATGTGATTAAGCTTAACTTTGCCCGGTAAATTAGGGGGCCGTTACACCCTTTTACTAGAGCCGTTTGCGTTCTTGGAAGAGGCCCGATTTGCAAGGCTTTCTAAGAGGCAGTAAACTATATCTACCCCACAAAGAAACTGTAGAATTGTGGTTTTCATCATTGCGCAGACACCTTGCCTGCACTCGTAATAACCTGGAACATTATTACTTCAGGCAGGCAGTAAGCCCGCACTATTGAAAGAACCCTTAAGTTGCACAGCGGGTGCAACGCAAATGGCTCTACTGTATCAAGCATTGTTTGATTTGCCTGTGCAGCAACAAAATATTATTCATTTTCACTTGGTAATATGATGATG
>JAGXSQ010000104.1 GCA_018333395.1 Dethiobacter sp. | reverse complement strand
GGGACCAGCAGCTGAAAGTGCTGGAACCGATTTTCTGGCAGACCGTACTCTCCCGTGTTCCCCATTTAACCCTGCCCAGAGGGAGCCAAAGTCCTCGTAGCAGCAGGGGGTGGTTGTTTCTAGCCTGGAGGGAAGTTCGGAGCCACTTCACCGACAGCCTGGAAGTAGGATGTCTGCAATGGCTGATTCATTTAGCTCGCTTACAGGCGGTTCCCTTCCCAGGACAAGACCTCTCTTACTTCTTCCGGGCCGATGGAGGCGCCGGCATCTTCCATTCCTGGAGCGGCTGGCACACAGGACGGGACAGTGGTAAAAACCCGCAGTGGTACATCCTTCCCCTCCTCGTGCATCAGGCGGATTCCATCAACTCCTAAGACGTTGGCAATTTCGTGAGGATCCATGAAAATTGCGGTTGTGCCGTGCGGCAACACTGCCCTGGAAAATCCTGTTACAGTAACCATACTGCTTTCCACATGGATATGGCCGTCCAGAAATCCCGGGCAGAGAAACTTCCCGTTTGCTTCAATTACTTGTGTATCCGAACCTATGGTATGGGTGGCGTCACCAACCAGAGCAATTCTTCCCCGGGCAACTGCAACATCAGTGTTTGGTAGGGTTTCAGCGGTGCGCACATTAACTAGCTGAGCACCTCGAATAACAAGCTCGGCAGGGGTTCTGCCCATGGCTACATCTACCAGGGACTGTGAGACATCATGTAAATTGTTTTCATAGACTATACTCATTTATCCTAGCCTCCTACAAGCGCTTCTCATTCAGTTTCTCCAGAAATGCCGGAAGTTCTTCTACTTTACCGGAAAAATCGGCCTGCGGTACGGAACCGGACTTGTTGACAACCATGTCTTCTGCCAGGTATGTTTTCATGCCGGCGATCTTAGCGGCAAGAATATCATCGTCTGCGTCATTGCCCACCATTAAACAATCTTGAGGGTCCACGCCGATACGGTGGGCAATTTCCAGGTAATATTCAGGATGTGGCTTACAAAAATGCATGGATTCATAAGAAGTAATCAGTGTAAACATTTCTTCGCTTAAGCCTGCCCAGGACATGCGGTGGCGGATGGCGGCCAGCGGAAAGACAGGATTTGTGGCCAGTACAAGCGGGCAGCCCAGTGAACGAGCAGCATCAATCACAGCTGAAGTTTGCGGAAATGTGTTGACAAAATCTTTAAGCTGCGGGAATACGTGGTGATAAAAATCATCTATGTGCGGCATCACCGTTTCCGGGGGATATGAAAGCTTTGTGAAGAAACTTTTCATGAAAGCTTCTCTGTTTGTCATTGCCGGATCACGGTTTTCAATCATGGCCTGGGTAGAGGCCATCAAGTGCTCCACAAAAGACTGTGGTTCCATGTACGGCGCAAAATGAATTGCCAGTTTATGTAAATATCTATGTAAGAAGTCATCCATGTCCACATCCAACAATGTTCCATCTAAGTCAAATAGTATTGCTTTCGTCATTTTCTCACCTCACTATGAAATTTCTACAAGTGACAATATTTTTCCTGTTTTCATCATGATTTTAACCAATTACGAGAAATGTTCAGGGAATGCAGGAAATATTGTTTAAATGTCAAAATATTATGACAATGGAGGTGTTTATGTTGCCCGCAGAAAAACTTACATCTGTGCATGATGCACTGTCTCTGGTAAGTGACGGAGCACAATTGGGCCTGGGAGGCAGTCCCTTAACGATGAACCCGGTAAGCCTGGCTGCGAATCTGATTCTGCAGGAAACCGGGAACTTAAAACTTGTGGTGGCTCCAATCGGTGGTTTTGTAGCAGACTTACTGATTGCTGCTGGTAGTGCTGATTCTGTGGAATTTGCTCAGCTTGGGTTTGAGGAATTAGGAATGGCACCTGCATTTCGTCAAAAAACCCAGGCTGGTGAAATCACTGTCCTGGATCATACATGACCCGGATTACTCGCTGCGCTCCAGGCTGGAGCGATGGGTCTTCCCTTTTTGCCGGTCCGCGGTGTGATTGGCACTGATTATACCGTGGTGCGCCCGGATTTTAAGACAATTAAGAATCCATACGGCGCTGATGAGATATTGGTTGTTCCGGCAGTTAGTCCGGATGTCTCGCTGATTCATGCCTTTAAAGCAGACAAATTTGGCAACTGCATTGTCAACAGCAGCATCGATGATGCTCTTCTGGCAAGGGCGTCTCAGAAGGTTATTGTTTCCGCAGAGGAAATTGTGGATACGGAAGAACTAAAAACATCACAGCGCGGTAACTTTGTTAGTCGCATACATGTGGATGCTGTGGTCCACATGCCCCGCGGTGCCGCTCCAACAAGCTGCGGCAGCTATTACAGTGCAGATATTGAGGTACTCAAGTCTTATCAGGCTGCGGCCAAAGATCCGCAAACCTTTTCCTCCTATGTTAAAGAATTCTGTTTACGGCTCAGGGACGGAGGCGACGCAGCATGACCGCATATTACACACCGGAAGAGCTTATGGCAACTGTGATTGCCCGTCAGGTTAAAAACGGTGAGACCATCGCTGTGGGTACCTTCTCCCCCATTCCCTCCACAGCCGCGATTCTGGCAAGAGAAAGTCATGCTCCAGACAGTGATGTCTATATTATGGGCAGCCGGGACTGGTGGCCTTTTTCGGAAGGAAGCCAGGAATTCTTCAATATGGCGCAGAAGGGCCGCTTTGATTATTTCTTTTTAAGCGGTGCTCAGATTGATCGTAACGGTAGCATTAATCTTCACACCATTGGAAACTATCATCAGCCAAAAGTAAGGCTTCCCGGCGGCGCCGGTTCATCAATGCTTTATTATATGGTTAAAAAGGTCATCCTTTTTAAAACAGACCATACGGTTAAATCATTTGTGGAGAAGGTGGACTTTGTTACCAGTGCCGCAGTTACCCCTCCCTCCGTCCACCGTCTTGGTGGGCTGCATTTCGTCATTACACCGATGGCTGTTCTGGTATTAAACAAAGAAACCGGGTCTCTGGAACTGTTTTCTGTTCATCCCGGCCATTCAGTTGAAGAAGTACGGGAGAACACCGGTTTTGAACTGCCATTATTTGAAGGTAACGCAGATGAAACCAAGCCGCCAACGGCTGAAGAACTGGCTCTATTACGTGGGCCTGTTAAGGACCATGTTACAAAAATATATCCGGCGTTTGCTAAGAAAGCATTTGGTGGAGAAATCGGGTAGGAGGGAAAACTGAACAGTTTTCCCGACCTCCCACACCACCGTACGTACCGTTCGGTATACGGCGGTTCCTAAGTTTACACCTTAACGGTTTTAAAGTAATCCAGGAAGAACAGATACCCTGTTTTTCTAAGGCGGTTATCTGTAATCGAACAGGAGAGAATTGGGCTGCCGGCGGTGTGCCAGTAGCCTTTTCTTGTGTTGGCATACTTAATCGCTTTTTGGTGGTTGAAGCCAAGCTTTTTCAGCATTTGATACCGTGTCTTGATTTTCTTCCACCGTTTCCAGATGA
>JAGXSQ010000103.1 GCA_018333395.1 Dethiobacter sp. | reverse complement strand
GTAGTGGGCGACGCCGCCATCCGTGCCGGCCTGGTCTCTCCTTCCATGGTGATTATTGTGGCCACCACCGCCATCAGTACCTTTGCCATTCCCACCTTCAGCGCCGCCATAGCCCTGCGCCTGCTGCGCTTCCCGCTGCTTTTTCTTGGCGGTATCATGGGGCTGTACGGCGTCATGTTCGGCTTACTGGTTATCTTGATTCATCTGGCCGGCCTGCAGTCTTTCGGCGTACCCTACCTGACCCCGCTCGCACACGGCACGGCGCTAGACGCTCTGAAAACTTTCGCCCGGCCACCCTGGTGGCTGGCGCTCTGGCGTCCCAAAGTGCTAGGCACACCTGACCGGCGTCGCCAAGCCGGCAATATGCGGTACTACCCCGCGCCGCCGGAAGAACGGGAACTCACTCACGAAGAAACAGGAGAAAAAGATGCTGGAAAAAGGTAGAATCTCCCCCCGCCAGGCCGGCGAACTACTGTTTATGACTATTTTTGCCACCGTCATCCTGTTCTTGCCGTCCATCTTGGCTGAAAAAGCACAGCAAGACGCCTGGCTGGCGGCCTTTGCCGGAGCGCTGGCCGGGCTGCTTCCGCTCGGCGTGGTTGTCTGGCTTGGCCGTCGCCATCCGGGGCAGACTATTTTCCAGTACAGTGAAACCATCCTCGGTCGCCTGTTCGGCAAGCTGGCCGGGCTCGCCTACGTCTGCTTTTTCCTGCACTGGGGCGCGGTGGTGGTCCGGCAATACGGCGATTTTTTAACCACCGCCTTTATGCCGGCGACACCGCTTTCCGTGTTTAATTTCAGCCTGATAATCCTTGCCGCCTGGGCGGTGCTGGCGGGTCTCGAAACAATTGCCCGCATGAACGAATTTTTAATTTTGCTGGTAGTTTCCTCCCTGCTGGCCATCTTGGCCCTCTCCGTCGCTAACTGGGAAACGGCCTTCCTCCAGCCCATCCTGGCCGAAGGGTTCGGACCGGTGCTGCGAGCCACGCTGGTTTCGGCCGGCTGGCACGCGGAGATTGCCACCATGGCCGTCCTCCAGCCCTACCTGACCCGCCCGCACCGTGCTTTTGCCAGCGGCGCCGCCGCCGTTCTGGTCTCCGGCATGATTCTTACTCTGAGCGTAGTCGCCACCCTGTCTGTCTTCGGCCCGGAACTGATGGTCGTCTTTAGCTTCGCGCTCCACTATTTTGTGCACACTATTGATATCGCAGATTTCCTGACCCGCTTTGAGCCGGTGATTATGGCTGTCTGGGTGGCCGGCGTGTTTATTAAGACCGCCGTGATCTATTACTGTGCCGCCCTTGGGCTTGGTCAGGTGCTCGGTCTTGCCGAGTACCGCCCGGTCGTGCTGCCACTCGGCGTCATCATGGCCACCCTTTCGGTCACCCTGTTTGCTAACGTCGCCGAGCTGGTCGCCTTTTTAAGCAACGTCTCGCCGGTTTTCAGCATCACCCTGCCTGCGCTCGGCCTGCCGCTCCTGCTGCTGGCCGGCAGCCTGCTCCGTGGCAGACGGAGAAACAATGGGCGTCCGGAGAAAGACAATGGGTAAGCGCTTATTATTGCTCCTGGCCGCCGGCCTGCTGTTCCTGACCGGCTGCTGGAGCCGGGTGGAAATCGAGCAACTGGCCATCGTCCGCTGCCTGGCCATCGACTACCTGGCCGGCCAACAGGAACCGCATCTTGTCACCCTAGCCGTGGCCCGCCCGGCCGCCATTCCGGCCGGAGACGGAGGCGGGGGCACTGGCGGTGGCGCTGTGCAAGTCTTTTCCGGCACCGGCGCCTCGCTTGAGCTGGCGTTAAGCAATGCCGCCCTGTCCTTGCCCCGTTACGCTTATTTTACCCACAATGAGGTGGTGTTGATTGGCGAGGAAGCCGCCAGGCGCGGACTGCAGGAAACAGTCGACCTGGTGTTCCGCTTCCACCAAATGCGTCTGAACAATTTGTTGCTGCTTGTTCCAGGCATTGCCCATAACGTGCTGCTCGCCTCCGGAAGGCTGGAAGCGGCGCTGCCCGAGGAAATCCTCGGCTTGCTGGAGCAGGCCCGCCTCAGGTCTGAGGGGGATCCTCTGGAGGTCTATCATATCTTGCGTCAGACTGTCACAGAGGGGCAGGAAGCACATCTCGCCGTCCTGCGCCTTGAGCCGCCTCCGGAACTAGCTTTGCCGGAAATCGCCGCTGAAAAGAAGCCGGCCGGCGGCCAAGGCGGGGGCGCCGGGGCAGGACAACGGGAAGAGGCCGCGCCGCCGCCGGAAGTGCTAAGCATGGACGGCACCGCCGTCTTCCGCAACGATAAGCTGGCCGGATTTCTTACCCCGCGGGAAACGAGGGGCTACCTGCTGCTAGCCGGCAGGATCAGGCGTGGCCAGCTTACCGTTCCTGACCCTCTCGTGCCGGACAAATCGGTCAACCTGGGCATTCTACGCGGCAAAAGCAACATTACGCCGCGCCTGGAAGCGGGCCGGCTCAGCTTCCTGGTGGAGGCGGAGCTGGAAGGCGATCTCCTAAGTCAGGAGAGCCCGGAAAACCTCTCCACTCCGGAAATGCTGGAAAAGCTGGGGGCCGCCAAGGAACATGCCCTAAAGGCAGAGATGGAGCAAACGCTGCGCCGGCTGCAGGAGATGGAAGCGGACCTCGTGGGCTTCGGCACCATCCTCTGGCGCCAAAACCCGCAAGCCTTTCGGGAACTGGCCGACCGCTGGCCGCAGGTCTTCCGCCATCTGGAGGTAGAAATCCGGGTGCAGGCGCACCTCCGCCGTACCGGCCTGCTTTCCCGGCCGGTCCCTGTTCTCCGCTAACAGTAAAGGGAGGCCCCTAAAAAAAGGAGATGAGCTTTTATTGCCGAGCTTTTTAGTTTTACTTGTTTTGCTGCTGGTTGGCATGCTGGCGCTGGAGGCACCGCGCCTCGTCTTGGGAAAGATGTGGGGAGAACTTGGCGCCTTCCTGTTCCTGTGGGCCTTCGCGGCCTTCCTGTCCGGCGCCGCCGTACTTGGAATGGAACTACCAAACCCAACCGACCTGCTGACGGCCGTTTTTGGCCTCTAAATAAAGGGACGCAGACATAAACGGCTGTTTAATGCACCGTAACGTGCTCGCGCAAAGTCTCTACCGTTTTGGGGCCGATGCCGCTAATGCGAGCTAGGTCTTCAACCCGCCTGAACGGGCCATTTCTCTCCCGGTCGCGCCTGATCGCCTCCGCCCTGGCCGGCCCGATGCCGGGCAGCTTCTCCAATTCGGCGGCTGTAGCCGTGTTGAGATTGATGCGGCCGTCTTGCAGGGCAGCCGGCGCTGGCGTAAGTTGCCCCTCTGTCTTTAGCTCACCGGCGTGAGGCACAGTAATCTTCCGGCCGTCAAACAGCGGCTCAGCTAGATTGAGGGCGTGCACATCGGCCTCCGGCAAGGCTCCGCCGGCGGCGGCAATCGCTTCGAACACTCGCGAGCCGTCCGGCAGTGTGTAGACGCCAGGGCTTTTCACCGCTCCGGAGATGTGCACCACTATCGCCTGCTGTTCCTGGGGTGCCGGCTCACCTGGCGCCTCTTGTGCCGCCGGCCGCTCCAGCACAATTTCCTGGCCCCTGTCCGGCAGCAGAACAAAGCGCAGTAGCAATCCCGTAACGAGTAAGCCAGCTAAAAGCAGGGCGCCCCAGACCTCGCGGCGAGTAAAACCAAACATAAATAAGCCTCCAGGCAGGTTTTGGAGAAACTTTCCACATTAAGCCCTTTAATTCCTGCCTGGAGGACTATTTATGCCAATATTCCCCGGGAAATGTCAGCGGACGACAAGGTTTACCAGCTTGTCCGGAACAGTAATAGCTTTAAGCACTTGCCTGCCGGCGACAATGGCGGCGATGCGACTGTCGCCGCCAGCCAGCGCCTGCATTTCCGCCTGCGTCAGACCTGCCGGAACTGTCAGCCGGCCGCGCACCTTGCCGTTGACCTGGACGACAATTTCCACTTCATCTGCTATTAGAGCCGCGGCATCATAAGCCGGCCAAGGCTGCAGGTGGACGCTCTCACTTTGGCCAAGGATAGACCATGATTCCTCAGCAAGGTGCGGCGCGAAAGGCGCCAGCATCAGCACCAGCAGTTCCAGCGACTCAGCCAGCACCGCGCCATGTACCTTTGCGCCCTTTTCGTTCGTGTAACTGTAGACGGCGTTGACCGCCTCCATGATCGCGGAAATAGCAGTGTTGAAATTAAAGCGCTCTCCGATATCCTCGGTCACTTTTTTTAAGGACGCATGTACGGCCCGGCGCAAGCTGGTCTCCGCCGCTCCCAAATCCGCTAGGCTGCCGTCAGCCTGCTCCCTGGCTAGAGCGGCATAGCGCTCCACCAGACGGAACACCCGCTTCAGGAAGCGGGCGCAGCCCTCCACCCCGCGGTCGCTCCAGTCCAAGTCCTTCTCGGGTGGCGCCGCAAACAGAATAAAGAGCCGGCCGGTGTCAGCGCCATATTGGGCAATAATCTCGTCCGGACTGACCACGTTGCCTTTAGATTTCGACATTTTGGCTCCGTCTTTATTGACCATGCCTTGGGCCAGGAGCCTGGTGAACGGCTCCACAGCGCCCGTCAGTCCGGCGTCATACAGTACCTTGGTAAAAAAGCGCGCATACAAGAGGTGCAAAATGGCGTGCTCAATCCCACCGATATACTGGTCAACCGGCAGCCAAGCGTCGCTTTTAAGCCGGCTGAAGGGCAGGTCGTTGTTTTGGGGGTCAGCATAGCGGAAGTAATACCAAGACGAGCAGATAAAAGTATCCATCGTGTCGGTTTCCCGCCGCCCGAGCCCCCCGCAGGCAGGGCAGGCCGCTGGCAGAAAAGTGGCGTGGCTGGCGAGCGGCGACTGGCCGCCCGTCTGAAAAGTGACGTCCCGCG
>JAGXSQ010000102.1 GCA_018333395.1 Dethiobacter sp. | reverse complement strand
CATAACAGCCGGTCCATCCTTGGCATCATTTGCCGTCTCGCTAGCGACAAGCCCTTCAATACTGCCCTTGCCATATTCCTCTGGCCGGGAAGAGTTGTGCATGGCTACGGTATAGGATAAAAAATTCGCCACGGAACCTCCTACCCCAGGAATAGCGCCGATAACTGATCCGATCGCGCTTGACCGAAGGATAACCAGCGGGCGGGAAAACACATCTTTTATACCTTGTTTGACTTGTTTGCGCACGATACTTTTATCTAGTTTGGCGGAACTGGCGGCCTGTGAAATGCTGCCCCCTTTAGCACCGTAGACAATTATTTCGCTGATGGCAAACAGGCCGATAACCAGAGGAACCAACTGCACGCCATCCCACAGGTAATAACTGCCAAACGTATAACGCTCAACAGCGAAAACAGCCGAATAGCCGATCAGACTAAGCAGAACCCCAATACATCCACCGGCCAATCCTTTAAGCTGGTTACCCCTGCTGGCAAAAGAGATCGTCACTAATCCGAATACGGTCAGCCAAAAGTAGTCGGGAATCATAAATGACAATATAAACGGCCTGATTATGGGGATGCCAATAATAAGTACAGCCAGTCCAAACATGCTCCCTACAAAGGCGCAGGAAGCCGAAATGGAAAGGGCTCGCACCGCCTCCCCCTTCTGGGCTAGGGGAAATCCATCAAATGTAGTACAGGCGTTTGGAGCGGTTCCCGGTGTGTTGATTAATATAGCTGGTATAGAGCCTCCGAAGTGGGAGCCGCCGATTATCCCTGTGAAAAGAATCATGGAAATCATGGGATCCATGCCGAAAGTAAATGGCATGACCAAGGCCAAGCCGTTAACCGGACTCCAGCCCGGAAGAGCCCCAAATATAATCCCCAAAAGTGCGCCCATAATCGCCATCCCGATCGCCAACGGATCGGCAAAAACAGACAGCGCTTCCAACAAAGCTGCAATCATATTTTAACCCCACCTTTGTATCGTTTAATAACCTGTAAGATTAACATGATAGGGCCTTCCTTGGCTAGAAAGGCCCTATCCGGAAATCTAAAACCGGCCTATTGTTCTAGGCCTTCAATAATACTCTTGATATCCATATCTTCGAGTATCGCTATAACCTCAGCCAGCATAGCCCTTGTTTCGTCATAGCCCATAAAAACTGTGTCTACTTTTGCTTCCGCAGCCTTGGCCTTGAACTCCTCATTTTCTTCAATTATCCTTTGGAATGCGTCCTCAAAAACTTTAGTTACTTCGCGCGGAGTGCCGGGAGGGGCGCCAACCATATAAATGGCCATCCCCATTGGTAAAAACTTCTCGATATCCGGATTGCCGAGCTCTGCGGCAACTTCCCCCAGAGTGGGAGTATCCGGCAGCAACGGATGGCGCTCTTCTCCCATTATCAAAAGTGCCCTTAAATCGCCGGCTTCAGCTTGAGCAGCATACCCGCTTACAGAGCTGGAGACTGCATCGATCTCAAGCCGCATAGCAGCGGTAGCGATTTCCGGCCTGCCGCCAAAACCGGTGACATAATCAAATTCTATGCCCAAGGCATTAAAAAGACCAATGGTCCAGGGCACGTGGGTTCCGCCTAAACTGGTTTCGCCAATCAAAACAGGCCGATCCAAATCTATTAAGTCCTGAATGGTTTTAATTTCCGAATCGGCGCCGACCCATAAAGCAGCAGGAGATTTGAAAATAATTGAGAACCACTCAATCTCCTCCAGGGGATGATCCAATTCTCCAAGAACATGAAAATTGGCCATTTGCCCCAAAACATCCTGGCCGAGGTAGTAGCCATCCGGATTCTGGCGGAACAGCTCACTGAAGCCAACTCTGCCACCGGCCCCCGGCTTATTATCTACCGCCACGTTCACTCCCAGCTCTTGTGCCAGATAAGGCGCAAGAAGGCGGGCTGTTATATCCTGCCCGTCCCCAGGGTCACGTGATATAGCCCAAATAATATTGCCCGTGGGAAACGTAGGCTCTTGTTCTACAGCCGTTTCTTCTTCAGCGGGACATCCTGTCAGAAGCAAACCCGTAACGAGGACAAACGCTACTAACATGATAATTCGAAACTTGCCCTTTAACACGATAACGCCTCCTCTTAATCTTGCATTAATAGATTGACCACCTTAAATCTTGTTTTTTTACCGGCTCTCAATTTGCGACAATCTTTGCTTAAACAGTGAACTTCATATAACCACCACTCTTTCTTCATGTAGTTTAGTGCTCCCGCATACACTTGGACTCACAATCTGATAGGGTTCAAGAATGGCAATGTTTCCGCAAACATAACCCAGAATATCTCTTTCGCTAAATCACTTTACTTAATATATAAGCGGTTTGGATCGACGACTTCCCGTAAGAGCTTTAATTCAACATCGGCAGGCGCAGTTGTCACCTCAAATCGATCCATCAGCAGCTCAAAGCCGGTGCTCGCGACCACTTCTTCAACATCCACGCCTGGGTGAACAGAAAAAAGCTTCATTCTTTTACTCTGTTCATCAAATCCCAGCACAGCTTTATCGGTAATAATCTTATCCGGCCCTCCACCTTTCAACCCGGCATCTCTACGGGAATCTCCTCCCTGAAGGAATCCTGGCGAAGTGATGTAACTAACTTTTTGGGGGAACTTACGCTTTTCATGAGGCATAATCACCAGTGTTTTCCTGGCCAGGGAGGCAAGATCGTTCCCCCCACCGCTGCCGGTAAAATGACGTACACCGCTTCCTGGAATATCAATCAGGGTCGAATTTAGATTACCGTACATATCCACCTCCAACCCGCCGATGAAACCGACGTCTACTAACCCTTTATGTAAAAAGCTCCCCATCGCCCCAATGAATGTTGTAAAGTAGCTCGCCTTATACCAGATGCGGGGATCGGCGATGCCTACCGACGGCTCTATAGGTGCAGGATTAATCACGCCTATTTCCAGAATAATATTAATATCGGGAGCATGGGTTAGCCGGGCCAGCACGGTGGCTACTTGGGGCAAGCCCAGCCCCACGACCACATTTTGATGGTTTTTAAGCTCTCTCGCGCCTGCTACGGCCATCAGTTCACGCATCGTATAGCCGATTTTCACTAGGTCCGCCTCCTCTTTAATACTTTTTCAATGAATCGGCATTCAGCTCAGTTAACCGCTTCAACCCGCCGATTAGCTCGAGGTAATTATTAAAGCTGCCTGTTTCGTAAACGTGCTTATCCAGGTATTCTTTCATCCCCTGCGGAGTGGCGGCAAAAGAGACGTAATCTTCGACATGAAGGCGATCATAGTCATACTTGCCGTAAACGGAAGTAGGATGGGCGCCGAAAGGCTGATGGACCACTATTTTGACCCGTGAGGCCGGTATGGTGATCTCCTGGACATAGTGCGCGGTTAACTCAGATGAGAAAAGCTCATCGGCGACAATGATTATATTCTCGGCCGCCATAGCCGCTTCATAATCCCACCTGGGGCCGTATATGATGGCATTACCGAATTGGTCCGCCTTGGGAACGTGGATCACGGCATAATCCGGGCGCAGAGCTTTCAGCAGGACTAATTTCTCACCGGTAAAAGGACATTCCCCCAGAGAAACCTCCGGCACTTTTTTTGTCAATAGGTTCTGCAGAATATCCGAACCAAATATTGTCTGGGCAGGCATATAAGGTATACCGAGCGACCCGGCCAGAAAGCGCATGGCCATGGATAAACCGCTATATTCGCTGACTTCGACAGTTTGCTGCACAATAGCCCGGTTGACATTATGCAACGGTCCGGGGCGATCAAGAGAGCCCCCGGCGTAATTGAGCTTTTTAATCGCCCCCGCCCCTACCAACAAATCCACTTCAAAAGCACCGATACACTGTGAAACGGTCAATTCTTTTTTACCTTGCCGGATTAATTCATGGGCAAAGGCAACCGGGCTGCGGGTGATGGCAAAACCACTGAAGGTCAAATGGGAACCATCGGCAATCAATGCAACAGCTTCCTGCATACTGACAACTTTAGTTATTTCCGTCATTTTAAACCTCCTCCAAGGCCTGGCCCGCAATGCCGATAGTAACAGCACAATGATCACTCTTTAATTCCACTGATACAAGTTCACTATTCAGTCCGATCAGTAAATCCAGATAATGCATAGCCACATTGGCACAGGGACAGGAAAAAGGCGGTATATTCTTCTCCGCAAGTTCTTTTTCAATGCTCAGGTGAATACATCCCTGTAGATTTAAAAGCAACACATGACCGCTGCCTTGAAATTCGGCTTTTTCTACAATGCCTTCTTTAACCAACACATTTACAACATTCTGCAGTGTGTTTCTCCAACTTTTATCCGACAAATCCGCGCCATATTTCCGCTTAAAGTATTCAACCCCGACCAGCGTCGTCCGGTAGCGGGCGCCAAGCCCCCGCTCATCCCAGAAAGACTGCTCCAGATCTTTGATTATTTCTACAAGGTATTGTTCCTTGCTCACGTTATCCTCCTCCAAATCAGTTAATCGCAATAAAGTGGCTGACCGTATTTTTCACTGAAAGCAATCTCACGCAACTCAAGTCGCGGCCTTGGCCGAGGAAGCCTGTCCATATGGCCAAGTGGGATCAGACTGATTACTTTAAAATTTTCAGGCACATCAAGCAGTTCCTTCAGTTTCAACTCATCTCTGATATCTATGCATGGGGCGATAACCCAGCAAGCCCCAAGGCCGAGCGCCGTAATCATTAAGAGCATATTCTCTATCGCCGCGGAAGTGTCGTAAGGAAGGTCCCAAACATCTTTTTTACCGATTACCGCTATAACTACCGGCGCATCTCCGGTAAAGGCCGATACATCGCCGCTGGTCAGCTTCTTAAAAGCAGCGTTTCTCTTTTCTTCATCCTGCAAACCGGAAAACCGCTGATGCAGTTTTTTGGTTATAAACTCACCGGAAAAACGTCTTCCGCTGCCCTGAGCAGAAATTTTGCCCAATGACTTTCTTCTCTTTTCGTCGCGAACAATGATAAACCGCCAGGGCTGCGCATCTTCACCAGAAGGCGCCCAACGTCCCGCTTCCAGAATTAATAACAAATCCTCGTCCGAAACAGACTGGTCAGTGAACTTGCGCACACTGCGCCGGTTATAAATAATTTCCCAGGCCATCTGCCGCATTTCTCGGGTTCCTAAGTTATCCATGACAAATCTCCCTTCTCCCTTTCTCTATTTTCTGCCACATTGATCTGTATATTTACGCAAACATACATATTATGACTATTCACCTTATGCTTTTGCTTATGCTTGGTCAGTTGCTTCAATGGCTTCCTGAGTACAGACACCCAAACAAAATCCGCAAGTAACACATTTTTGGGGATCGATTTGGGCTGTCTGATCCTCGGTTAAAGAAATCGCCCCTTCCGGACATAGATCCATACATACTGCGCAACCGATACATGCAGATATATCTACTATAAACAAAGTGACTTCGTCTCCTCATCGTTTTTCTAATATCAGGTTTTAGTTATATTTGCTTTGTTCAAATGGTCCGGCAGCGGAGGCGAATAAGCCCAGACGATTTTGAAAGGTTCATCACCGGTATTTATAATTTCATGTTCAACGCCTTTAGGCGAGAAGATGGCGGTACCGGGTTTAAGATCGTATTCCGATCCATTACAGATCAATTTACCCGTTCCGGAGATCACATACATTGCTTCTTCCTGTTCTTCATGTTTGTGGATTGGGATCCTGCTGCCAATTTCTGTTACGTTTGTCCCCATCGATATCTGTTTTGCGCCCACTGTATGTTCGCAGATCAGAATTTTGGATACCCGATCAGGAATTCGCCTGATCCCTTCGACTTCATTTTCCCTTACAGTTACTTTGGCCACTTTAAATCTCCTTTCTTTTATCCACCTTGTAATAATGGGAAGAGCATAATTAGGTCTTTGTCATATACTAAACAGTGATTTACATCCACCCAAGTCCCATTCTTTACTGCCATGCCAACCTGATCGGCCGGTATATTCAACTCCTCCAGGAGAGAAGAGAGCATAACAGGTTGATCTAAAGTAATTACTATACGGTTTACATCCTTAACAAGCGTAAGGTTCAAATTAATAATGGCCATACGTGGCTATACCAAAGCCTTCTCCATTTCGTTATTTTGAAGATCAAAAACCTCACCTGTAGGGGCCAGTTTTTCCTTATATACAAATTCCGGCAACCTGTCGCTACAGGGGCTGAGACCGGCCCGGACATTAAACTCTCTTTCCACCCTTAAAGTATCCTTACCCATATTCCACACATCCTCCGGAGTTAAACCGGCACCCAACAAAGCATTCACCATTGCAGAGATGAGTGTGGGCTCTTTAAAAATGGGGTTCCGGGCAAAAATGCAAAAACCAAGACTGTCAAGGGTTGTCATCTTGATCTGTAAAGTTCGGGATAAATCACCTTGCCGGTCAACACCCAGGGGATTAACTTCTCCCCGGGAACCGAAACAGTTGCCGGCGGTATGATCGGCTCCCATCGGAGATACAGCATAGGTAACGCCATTGCCTTTCAGCGCCCTGGGATCGTAGCCAGGAAAGGCCTGACCCTTCGCCACGGGAACTCTCCGACAATCAAAAACTTGGCCGGTTAAATAGGCGCCATTCCCTAAGATTCTGCCTAAGGTGGTATTGTTTGCTATCTCTTGCAAAAGTTTTAAACAACCCTGTTCATCGCCAAATTCTGCTAATCCCATTTCCAGAGCTATACCTATGGTTGCTCCTATCTCGATGGCATCAACGCCGAAATCATTGCATATATGGTTCAACCTGGCTACAGAGTCAAGATTGTCTAAACAGCAGTTTGAGCCAAGCAACGCCACATTCTCATACTGCAGGGTAGAGCATATTTTCTTTCCTGTGGCATCCGGATAAATATTGCTGCACTTTATGATGCAGCCGCTCATACAGGATACCCCGGTCTTTCCTTCACCGCCACGGGCTAGTATAGTTTCATACATCTTTTCCCCACTTAAATTTTCTGCAAATTCAAATGATCCGCTGCTAAAATTCCTGGTGGGTAGGGCACCCATTGCATTGACCGCCTTAAAAATACCGTTAGTTCCTACTTTTTGAAATATTTCTTTGGTTTTGGGGTCTGCCGTCAGTTCGCTGTTATACTTTTTAGAAGCTTGCAGGAAGGCCTCCTTGTCCCAGTAAGGAACCAACCGGCTCCCCGGGTTTTCAATCACCACGGCCTTTATACCCTTACTGCCCATCACTGCGCCCAAGCCGCCCCGGGCTGCAAACTTCAACTCACCATTTGGATCCGTAGAAGCTACGGCTGCAGATCTCAAACAGCGTTCTCCCGCCGGACCAATACATAAAACGGCAATCTTTTCTCCAAATTTCTCTTGAAGTTTTCGGGCAGTGTCATAAGTTCCCAAGCCTCTTAACTCGTTAAGAATTAGCAAGCAAATATTTTCCTTGCTGACTTTCAGAACATAGGCGCTTTCGTCGGCAGGCCGCCCCTCAATCACTATAGCCTTGACTCCTATCCGTCCGAGGTATACACCACTGTTTCCTCCACAGTTGGCTTCCTTAATGCCGCCAGTTAAAGGGCTTTTTGCGCCCACCGATATCCTTCCGGCGCTGGAGGCTGTCGTGCCGGCCAGTAAGCCAGGAGCAATGACCAGCTTGTTGTGTTCGCCAAGAGGGTCACAGGCAGGGTCAACCTGATCAGAGACAATCCTGGATGAAAGCGCCCTTCCTCCCAGAAGTTTATACTCATCCTGGACGCACTTGCTTATTTGCCTTGTACTGATATTAACCCGAATAATATATGCCACTGCTATACCTCCGTTAAACAAATCTTAAAATAACGCTTTTATCACTAAATCGGATAACGATGAGAATAAAGGCTCTTGCCGCCCTTAAAGGGCCCTTTGAGTAGCGCTTCTATCGTTGCACGATCCTGTTCGGTTATATGCTCAACCTCCGGAAGCATACCAGGTGGAAATCTCTCCAGGATATCGTTGTGCAATTTAATCAGGTAATCAAACAGCACTTCAAGGCCAGCTTCGGCTTTGTGGGCCTCAGCCAACGACGGCTTGCCGATAACACCCTCAGGGTAATGGAGCAGCTCTAAGCCTCCCAAACCGTATTGGGCATGACCCGGTATGGGATATTGGTAAATATCACCACCCAGGTCTACATGCCCCCTGGGTAAAAACCCTTTTGGTTCCTTTTTGGAATCTTCCATGTACTCTTTCTTATTCATTTCAGGGAATAAAGCCAGCGAGTAAGAAGCTTCAACTTCATCCGCATGACGGAAAGGCGTCTCAAAAGGACCTCCATGTATTTTATCTTTCAGGTATGGAACGATCACGGTTGGCCAGTTTACAAAAGCTAAAACTGCGGGAACCTGACATATCTTCCCAAATTGCTGAATGGCATTGGGAATTACATATTCCTGTCCGTGTCCGTTTATCAAGATTTGCTTTCTGAAGCCCATATTCCAGAGGCCGGCAATAATCGCTCGTAGATATGATACAAAAGTATCTTCCGGAATCACCACGGTGCCGGGCATCCCTAGATGATTGGCTGGGTGGGATCCAAACCAAACCGGCTGTGAAACTGTACAGCCCGTTTCCCGTGCCACAACCTCAGCCATCCTAGTCACGAGAAAGGTGTCTTCACCGTAAACCTGACCTTTACCGTGATATTCCGTCGATCCTATCGGGACAATAATAATGTCATTACTCTTCAACCTTTCTTCCACATCGCGGCCGGTCATATTTTGCACATAAATACCATCCGCCTGGTCCATTGAACCCTTCGAGTATTTATACTTCATCATTTTTCTCTCCTGTTTATAGTTTGATATTTATTTGCAAACAATAAGTAATGCAAAACGCATGCCATATTGCTATAAAAATTTCAACTATCGCTATGAGCGACAATATTATTGTCACTCATATTATAATTTCACCGTAGAGACACCAATAGTGCTTACACTCACAGCGTATTTATACACCTCCAACCTTTCGCCTGTTGTTAGTATTATTTGATATGAAACAATAATATATAAATTAGATTAAAAGTTTAAAACAGGCACAAAAAAAGCTGGAGTAAATTACCCCAGGCACATTTTGATACGTTAAAAAGGCAAACTCTTAATATGCAATATGGAA
>JAGXSQ010000101.1 GCA_018333395.1 Dethiobacter sp. | reverse complement strand
CAAAGGACGCTGATTCTGATGTACAGCAGCTCCAGGCTGTTTAGAAACGGGCCGGTTTCCGGGGAAAGGGGCCTCACTTCAGTTACCAGCCGAAAATTGCCGCTCCCATGCGACAGAGACGCGTTGAGGGGGGAGCGACCTGCACTGACATAATATTCAAAGGCAGCGGTATAACCTTTGGCCTTCACCGATTCCATTGCGGCGCGCCCTAAATTAACCGCTGTGGTTTGCTCTCCGGCTGATCGAATGGCAGTAAATCCGGCGGCGAAAAAAGTGAGCAGGGGGGCTGTGATTAAAGCGAGGATTGTTACGGCAATGAGCAGTTCGATAAATGTATAGCCTTCGCCTCTGTTCAGGATAAACACCCGCCTCCGATTGGTTCGCTTTGTTTCTTTCACTGAAGCGCGCGGGTTGAATTTACTTTTCTGATTAGGTTGCAGACAAAGTGTGATCGGTTAATATTCAGTGCTAGTTCAGCGCAGCAGGTTGACGTACCAGCTCCAAATAAAGGAACCCCAAAAAATTTCAATCAGCGCTGCCGCGGAGAGAAAAGGTCCAAAAGGAAGCGCATCTTTGCGGGTCAAACGCCGGGCCGCGATCAGGATCAGACCGACCAGCGCGCCCATGGTAAAGCCAAGCATCATAACCACCGCTGTGCCCCGCAGTCCGACATAAAACCCGATCAGGGCCATCAGTTTCATGTCGCCGGCGCCCATGCCGCCGCGGCTGACCAGAATTATGATCAACAACAAGCCTCCGCCCAGGAGGAGGCCACTCAAAGCGTCGGTAAATGGTCTGAAAGGAGCCGTCCAGCCGGGCAAGTCAGTCCAAAGTACAATTAACCCGGGCAGTTGAAAAAGCAAGCCGCCGCCCAGGCCTATGCCCACCAGGGTGTTCGGGATAATTCTCTGATCCAGGTCAATTAGCGAAATGGCCAGCAAAAGAACTGCCAGCAGCAGATGGGCGGCTAAACTTATGGTCAGTCCGAAAATAGTGTAGAGGATCATGAAGAGCATGGCCGTAGCCAGCTCCACCAGGGGATAGCGCAAGCTGATCGGAGCGCCGCACTTCAAACAGCGGCCCTGCAAAGCCAGGTAACCCAACACCGGGATCAGCTCCGGCGCGCTCAGTCTCCGCCGGCACGAGCGGCAGCTGGAAGGAGGCTTTACCAGAGAAATACGGCGCGGCAGCCGGTAAGCCAGCACATTGATAAAACTGCCGACGCATAAGCCAAACAAAAAGAACAGGAAACAGGAAAGAAAATGCTCAGTAGACATAGTTTTACTTACATTCGACAGTAAAGCCGGAAATCCTGCTTACAAACTAGGCGGTTGACAGCTTTTGGAGGGAATTGCCGCCCTATTTGTTCTCTGTGATTCGCGATTCTTCCCTAAGTATACTGTTTATTTCCGCCACGATCTGATCATCCAATTCCCACTCCAGGCCGTCAACGTTATCCTGTAAATCTTTTGCGTTACTGGTACCGGCCAATATACACGTCACAGTCCGGTTATGAAGGATCCAGTTAAGCGCAAGCTGATTCAAAGGTCTGCCTATCCGCTGGGCAACCGTCCTCAACCTGTCCACAATTTGCAGGTTTGCCTTGAGCTTTTCTCCTTTTAATTCAGGGTTGTTGGACCTTATATCGTTGCTGTCGAATTCAAGGCCGTTTTTTGATCTTTCCGACAACAGACCTTGACATAATGGACTATAGGGCAAGAAGGCCTGAGAATGTGTCTTGCAAAAAGGGATGATCTCATCTTCAGTCCTGTATTCCAGAGAGATTCCATGGTAATTGTCGGAATTTCGTTGAATCATGTTATATAGATTTTGATTTGAAACAATTGGAGCGATTTTCATCGCCAATTCAGCCCTGTGTGCTGAAAAATTAGATATACCAATATGCCTTATCTTTCCCGACTCCTTTATCTTCACCAGTGCTTCCATAGTTTCCTCTATAGGAGTGCTCTCATCCGGCCAGTGTATCTGATACAAGTCCACATAATCGGTCCGCAACCTCTTCAAACTGTCGTCTATTTCTCTCAATACACTTTCCCGCTTCAAGCATCTGCTGATTCTGTTGCTGTCGTCCCAGATCAATCCACATTTTGTTCCTATTAATATATCTTTACGCCTGTTGCCTAGCACTGCGCCTAGCACTTCCTCCGAATGGCCAAAACCGTATACAGGAGCTACGTCAAAAAAATTTATTCCTAGCTCTAAGGCCGTATTTATCGCCTGTGCCGACTTCTCGTCCGTGCTTGTGTTCCACACCCTGGGCCCTGAAATGCTCCAACACCCAAAGCCCAACACCGAAAAATCCAGTCCCATAAGTTCAACTCTGCGCTTTTTCATATTAAGCCGCCACTCCCTTTTCAGTGATTAAGCCCTACATCAAATCATATTTTGGTATATTTTTCCGAGCCCTTGAGCTTAATCTCGGTGGGCAGGATGATTCTCTTGGTCTGCGGTGTCTCCTCTTCATTATTCAGTTTATCAAGCAACAGACCCATAGCGGTTTCTCCCATCCTCACAGTATCTTTGTACACCACGCTGATATTTAAATTGAGTATGTCAAACAACTCGATCTGGTCAAAACCAACCAGGGCAATATCCCGTGGTATTTTGATTCCAAGCTCGCTCAGAGCCTTCATGCAACCTAAGCATACCATGTTGTTTGTGGCAAAAATGGCAGTGGGAGGTTCATCCATCCCGAGAAACTCTTTTGTCGTCCTATATCCGCTGTCCAGGTTATGTTCCCCGTAAAAGATATATCTGTCGTCTATCGGAATATTATTCATAAAAAAAGCCTTTTTGTAACCCTTTAACCTGTCTCTGCCCGGTCTCATTGTGGTGGGTCCGCACAGGGCGGCTATCCTTCGATGCCCTTCTTTCAACAGGGCATCCACACCCATATATGCGCCTTGTATATCATCGAAGAACACTGCGTCAAAATTTGAATATTTGACATCCCTGTCCATCAATATGATCGGGATCCTCAAGTCCTGCAGCGCTTTCAAATACTCGCTGTTAAAATTATCATCCGCGCATGATGAAGTAAGGATAAGCCCTTTGACCCTTTGTTCCTTAAGCAGATTTAAGCAGCGCAGCTCTTTTTGGACTTCTTCGCCCGTATTGTATAAAATAATGCTCAAATTGTTTTTATCGGCTACTAATGTTATGCCCATGATAACCTCCCCGAAAAACGGGTTGGCTATCTCGGGCACCACTACACCTACCGCGTTAGACTCACTTTTGGACAAATTCCTGGCTACAATGTTGGGAACGTAATTTAACTCCCGGGCTATCCCTTTTACCTTTTCCTTTGTCTTGGTGCCCACATAACCGGAATCATTAAGCGCTCTGGAAACGGTTGCTGTTGATACCTCTGCGCGTTTGGCTATATCTTTAATTGTAAAATCCATAGTTATCTCTGCTGCCACCTTCTCTGACGCTCTATGATTGGGTAAGCG
>JAGXSQ010000100.1 GCA_018333395.1 Dethiobacter sp. | reverse complement strand
TGGCCTGCCGCAATGCTCCGACCAGCAGTCCCGCGCCTGTTAACAGGGCGCAGGCCAGCAGAAACCGCCAGCCTGTCTGGGCGGTGTGTTGCCAGAGAAAAGTGGGCGCGCTGTGGGGTTCCACTTGCAAAAATACCGGGACGCTGTAACGGGAGAGAACGGGTGACAGAGGTCCCATCAGTATATAGGTGTAGGCAGCGGCTAGTACGGCATGGATAAAGCGGGAAACAATGAATGGCGTCATTTTCATCTTCGTGCCGCTGATAAAACTGGCGACTTGCGCATGGACGGAAATGCCGCTCCAGGCAATAATCGCACCGACAACCATTACTTTTTGCAGCATGGGGACGGTGTTCGGCGCTTGAGCGGCCAACTGGGAGCCTAGGGTAATCTCAAACAGGCCGCTAACTAGCGCCGGTATCAGATGGGGGTCAAGGCCAAAGGGCGCCAAGGCAAACATGAGGACCCGGGACAGGAGGCCTACAATGCCTAGGGCGGTCATCATCCGGATGATGACCGCAAAGAGGATGATAAAGCCGCCAATCAAAAGCAAGGTATTGACGGAGTTGCGTATGGCATCTCCCAGCAGTTGACCAAAGGGACGGGCATCTTTTTCCCGGGCGTTGTAAAGGGCTAGGAAGGCTTTGCCGAAAACGCTACCTGAGGATAAAGTTTCAGGTGTGTTAGGCTGGGAGCGGCCATAAAAACGTAAAGCTAGGCCTGTGGTAAAACTCGCCAGATAGTGTGCGGCGGCAATCGTAATCCCTATCTGCGGATACCCGAACATACCTACGGCTACGGCCCCAAACATGAACAGCGGGTCGGCAGTGTTGGTAAAACTCATCAGACGCTCGCCTTCTACCTTACTGCATAGCTCTTCGCGCCGCAGTCGTGCTGAAAGTATCGAACCGATAGGAAAGCCGGAGGCCAGGCCCATGGCCATGACAAATGAGCCGGCACCAGGGACATTGAAGACTGGACGCATCAGAGGTTCCAGCAGCACACCCATGAAGTGGACGACACCAAGGCCCATCAGTACTTCTGAACCGATGAAAAAAGGCAACAGGGCGGGGAAAACAATGTTCCACCAGACATCCAAACCTTTAACAGCGGCATCAAAAGCTTCTTGGGGGTAGAATACCGTAGAAGCGGTTAGAAAGATGGTACCTGCCGCCAGAAGCGGCGGCGATATTTGTCTTTTCGGGAGTCTTTTCCTTACCATAGTTCCTCCTTAGCGGCATAAATAAAGGCCGAATAGTAATATATATATTTGCCTTCTCATGATTAGACCGCTTGTAAGGTGTGATGGCTCTGAACATTCAGCCCAAAAAAGTCGGCCTTGCTCTTGGCGGCGGGGCGGCACGTGGTTTTGCCCATATTGGGGTTTTAAAAGTTCTGGCGGAAGAAAATATTGGCGTAGATTTTGTTGTAGGCTCTAGTATGGGCGCAGTGATAGGCGCTTTTTATTGTTCAGGGATGGGCCTGCGACTGATGGAACGCTTGGCGGTGCACACGCACCGTAATCACTGGGTCGATTTGACCTTCCCGCGCCTAGGGCTGATTTCCGGAGAAAAACTGGAACAACTACTGCATATTCTGACCCGGAGAGCGGTCTTTGCAGACTTGGCAACGCCACTGGCCGTCGTGGCCACGGATCTTTCTACCGGAGGGAAAGTAGTCCTTACCGAAGGCGCGGTTGCCAGGGCCGTACGGGCCTCTGCGGCTATACCAGGTATTTTTTGTCCGGTAGAGCACCAAGGCAAGACGTTGGTAGATGGCTGCGTGGTGGAACGTGTGCCTGCGCCCACAGCCAGAGAATTAGGCGCCGGAGTAGTCATTGCGGTAGACGTCGGGGTTTATCTTAATGCTGGCAAAGCACAGCATATTTTCGATGTAGTTACGCAGTGCTTTGATATCATGTATCGGGACTTATGTCGCAGGAGTGCAGTCGAGGCGGACCTGGTAATCAGTCCGCAGTTGCAGGAAGTGGCGCCTGGACATTTTCACCGGGCGCGTGAGGCGATTGCTGCCGGTGAGAACGCGGCTCGTGGGATGCTACCACAAATCCGGAAACTATTGCGAAAAGAGGGCTGTGATGAACATAGTAAGGAGAATTCGCCAAATTGTGGTGATCCTGCTTGTTAGCAGTGTGCTGTTATTTGCCAGGACGGGTTACATCCTGATGCGGCCCGGCTCTGTCGAAAACTTGGCCGGGCTGGTTACCGTGGAAGGAGGGGCCAAAGAAGAAGAGGGTCGCTTTTACCTGGTGACGGTCAGCCAGCAGAACGCTTCTCCCCTGCTTTTTCTTTATGCGCTGTTGAGCCGGAATGTAGACTTGGCGCCAAGCCGACAGATTATTCCTCCCGGTATGGACGAGCAAAGGTATACCGACTTGATGCGTCGCTGGATGGATGAAAGCCAAAACCTGGCCAGTGTCATCGCTTTCAGGAGGAAGGGGCTTGATGTGCCCATTAAAAGTGACGGGGTGGAGGTCGTAGAAGTTGGCGAAGACAGCCCGGCACAGGGAATTTTGGCCCCCGGAGACATTGTTTTGGCTGTGGACGGCCATTTTGTATCTCTGGCCGATGAATTGGTAAGTATGGTTCAGTTGCGCCGTATCGGCGACCCGGTAACATTACACCTTTCGCGCGCTGGGCGGGAGATGACAGTTAGTATTTCGACGGCGAGCCACCCGGAGCGTGTGGAGAAGGCGGCCCTTCGTGTCCTAGTGCAGACGCTTAACTGGCAGCCGGTACTACCGCTTGACGTTACCATTGATGCTAAGGAGATTACCGGCCCATCGGCCGGGTTAATGTTTGTTCTGGAAATCCTGGACCAGCTCGATCCGCAAAAGCTCACTGCCGGACGCCTCATTGCCGGAACAGGGACCATTAATCTTCAGGAGCAGATAGGCCCTGTTGGCGGGGTGCGCCAGAAGGTAGCGGCAGCAGCAGCGGCCGGGGCGGAATTTTTTTTGGTGCCGCAGGGCAACTATGAAGAGGCTGTCACAGCTGGCCAAAGGGTCAAAATTATCCCCGTTTCAACCTTGGCAGAGGCACTGGACTTTCTTTACAGCTTGAACGGGGGAATATAGCGAAAACTGGCGGAATGCTAAGAAAAAAGACGTTTTTGCCTACTATCGTTAATTCTTGACAAAAAAGTTAAGGCTCTATATAATAGGCAATAGCGCAAGCGAGGTGCGTATTGTCGCGATGCAGATTCCCGTTGAGCAACTGAAAGAAACGCCCGGTGAGCCGATGGTCTTTGAACTTGATGCGTCTGCCGAAACTCTGGACTTGCTTGAGGAAGGGGTGCGGTTTACGGGGCAGGTGTTCGTGTGCCTAGTGGCTACCTATCATAACGGGAGCGTTTTGCTGCAAGGAAGCCTGCGTACAAAAGTGGTTCTGGCGTGCAGCCGTTGCTTGCAACAGTTTCTTTGTCCGCTGGAAGGCTGTTTTGAGGAAGAAGTGCAAGTTGAAGAGATATCTACTTTGGACGTGTCTGACCTGGTCAGGGAACATTATTTTGGTGTGTTTCCGCTGAAACCGCTTTGTCGGTCTTCCTGTCTGGGATTGTGCGTCTCCTGCGGCACGAACCAAAACGAGCAGCGATGCGACTGTTATGAGACGCCAGTGGACCATCGGTTGTCGATTCTTAAAAAATTACTGTCAGAGCAGCAGCACGAGGAGGTGTAACAATGGCGGTTCCAAAGCGAAGAACGTCCAAAGCTAGAAAACTTAAACGTAGAACACACTGGAAACTGACTGTACCAGGGCTGATTTCTTGCCCCCAGTGTCATGAACCTAAATTGCCCCACCGGGTTTGTGTACACTGTGGCCACTACAAGGGAAGGGAAGCTGTAGAAACAGAATAGAGGTCAGCAAGACAGTTTTACTCTCCTTCAAAGAGGAGGGTTTTTGTTATCAGGGGGAGCTTGCTGCAGTAAATTATGGCGTGAGGTGTCGAGTTTGGTAAGGATTGCCCTAGATGCCATGGGCGGTGACCATGCTCCTGGTGAGGTCATCCAGGGGGGGCTGCTTGCCGTTATGGAGATGACGGACCTGCACCTGCTGCTTGTCGGGCCACAGGAAAGACTGAAAACGTATCTGGCCGGCGTGGAGTACCCGCAGGAGCGGGTAGAAATAGTCGATGCGTCTGAAGTGATTACCGACGACGAGGCCCCTGCCCTAGCCGTGCGGCGGAAAAGGAACGCTTCCCTGACGACAGCTGTGCGCCTTATCAAGGAAGGTGTGGCTGACGCTGCCGTCTCAGCCGGCAACACCGGCGCACTGATGGCAGCGGGACTGCTGGTGCTAGGTCGAATGCCCGATATTGAGCGGCCGGCACTGTCTGCCTGTCTTAGTGTCTTTAGCGGTGGAAGCACGGTTCTTCTGGACGTCGGTGCCAATATGGACGCCAGTGCGGAACATCTGTTACAATACGCAGTGATGGGTACAGTTTATGCCAGGGAGATCCTCGGCAAGAGAGAGCCGAAGGTAGCTTTACTTAATGTAGGCACAGAGGAAGGCAAGGGGAATGAACAAGTCAAGGAAGCATATGGCCTGCTAAAAGGGAGACTGCCAGGGTTTGTGGGCAATGTGGAGGCGCGTGATGTTTTTGGGGGCGTTGCTGACGTTGTCGTCTGTGACGGCTTTGTGGGCAACATCCTGTTAAAAACAGCGGAAGGGCTGTCGGCCGGTATTTTTGGATCATTGCGAGAAGCTTTTGCTGCTGACCTGCGTGGCAGGGTAGGGGCTACGCTTCTTTTGCCGCAGCTGCAGAAGTTGAAAAAGCGTATGGACTATTCGGAACACGGCGGCGCGCCGCTGCTTGGCGTAGATGGAGTTTGTATCAAGAGCCACGGCTCATCAAAAGCACAAGCAATTCGGAATGCCGTGGTGCGACAGGCGTACTGTGCGGTTAAATTAAATATCAATGAGCAAATTCGCAAGCAACTGCTTGCTTTGCAGCCGACTTCAGGGAGGATGACAGGTGAGCGCTAATGCAGGAGTCGGCATCCTGGGAATAGGGTCAGCATTGCCGACTAGAGTGCTTACGAACCTTGACCTCGAGAAGACACTGGAGACGAGTGACGAGTGGATCCGCACACGAACCGGGATTTGTGAGCGCCGTATTGCGGAAGACGGGGTGTGTACATCGGACTTAGCGGCAGAGGCTGCCAGGGCAGCTATGCACCATGCCGGCGTCGGTGTAGAGGAAATAGATCTGATTATTTTGGCTACTGCTACCCCCGATGTGCCGTTGCCGGCTACCGCCTGCTATGTGCAGGCAAAGCTCGGCGCTGTACATGCCGCAGCTTTTGACGTAGCGGCTGGGTGTACAGGCTTTGTCTATGCCCTGTCCATCGGACGCCAGTTTGTCGCTACCGGTGCCTGCAGGTACGTTTTGGTTATCGGCGCGGAAATCCTCTCGCGTATCCTTGATTGGAAGGATCGGGCCACGTGTGTCCTCTTTGGCGATGGCGCGGGCGCCGTTGTCCTTGGGCCGGTTCCGGCGGGCCAGGGGTTGCTGTCGTTTAGGCTCGGTTCTGACGGCACATATGCTGATATGCTGTCCATACCGGCCGGAGGGTCTAAATTGCCGGCCAGCCTAGCAACGGTGGAGGCACGGCTGCATCTTCTCCAAATGTCCGGCCACGAAGTTTTTAAATTTGCGGTGCGCGTTATGGGCGAGGTGACGACACAGGCTCTCGATGAACTTGGTTTGACCAAAGCGGACTTGGATTTTTTGGTGCCGCACCAGGCGAACTTGAGGATTATCGACGCTGCCCGTAAACGCTTTGACCTGCCCGAGGAACGCGTCATCGTTAATATTGAACGCTATGGCAACATGTCTTCCGCCTCTATTCCTGTGGCGCTGGAAGAAGCAATACAGTCGGGGCGGCTGAAAAAGGGAGACTTGGTGGCCATGGTAGGATTTGGTGCCGGCCTGACTTGGGGCGCAGCGATTATGAGGTACTAGTGGGAGGTTTTTCAGTGGGATTTAAGACTAGCTTGTGTGAAATATTGGAGATCGACGTTCCCATTTTACAGGGCGGCATGGCTTGGGTAGCAGGCGGAGAGTTGGCGGCTGCCGTTTCAGAAGCAGGTGGTCTAGGCATTATTGGCGCCGGCAACGCCCCGGCCAGCGCAGTAGCGGAGGAAATTAAAAAAGCAAAACTGCGGACAAAAAAGCCCTTCGGTGTCAATGTCATGCTGCTTTCCCCCTTCGTCGAAGAGGTAGTAGCGCTACTTTTGCGCGAGGAAGTACGGGTAGTAACTACAGGTGCCGGTAATCCGGGGAAGTATGTTGATAGCTTCAAAGAAAAAAAGATCAAGATTATCCCCGTTGTTTCGTCGGTGGCGCTGGCCAAGCGCCTTGAGCGCCTTGGTGTCGATGCCATGATTGCCGAGGGCAAAGAGAGCGGCGGGCATGTCGGACAGTTGACTACCATGGTGCTGGTGCCGCAGATTGTGGATGCGGTCAGCGTGCCGGTCATTGCCGCCGGAGGGATTGCTGACCGACGCGGTGTAGTAGCCGCTCTGGCGCTGGGAGCCCAAGGCGTACAGCTTGGTACGCGCTTTGTTTGTGCTACGGAATGTACTGCGCACCCGAATTATAAGGCGGCAATCCTTAAGGCCAAGGACAGGGATACCGTAGTGACCGGGCGTTCTACCGGCCATCCGGTACGCGTCCTCTATAACTGGTTGGCGCGCGAATTCGAGCGACTGGAAAAGGAGGGCGCACCGCTGGCAGAGCTGGAAAAATTTGGCTTGGGAAGGTTAGCGGCCGCCGCGCGGGATGGAGATGTGGTTTCTGGTTCCGTAATGGCTGGGCAAGTAGCAGCCATGGTGAACAAAGAAGAGCCAGCAGCTGCCATTATCAATGATCTGGTGCATGGAGCAATACAGTTGATCGCTGAGTTGCAAGAAAAATTTACCCCTGAGGTGAACCATGACGGGTAAGTTGGCTTTACTTTTCCCCGGGCAGGGTGCGCAGTATATAGGCATGGGCCGGGAAATGGCCGAATGCTATAGCGTGGCCCGCCGTGCTTTTGCTGAAGCAGACGACGTTTTAGGATTTAGTTTGGCCCAAAAAATTTTTTCCGGCGACGCAGAAGAATTGAAACAGACCGAAATTACTCAACCGGCAATTTTAGCTACCAGCATCGCTTGCCTGCGGGTTCTCCTGGAAGAATACGGCCTCACCCCGGAGGGCGCCGCTGGTTTAAGTCTTGGCGAGTATTCCGCTCTGGTCTGCGCCGGCGCACTGTCCTTTGCCGAAGCGCTGCCGCTTGTGCAGAAGCGGGGACGCTTTATGCAGGACGCCTTGCCGCCGGGAGTAAGCGGAATGGCCGCGGTACTTGGCTTGACGCGGGAAAAAGTTGTGGAGGCTTGCCGCTTGGCTGCGCCTTTTGGTGTAGTAGAGCCGGCCAACTTCAACGCTCCGGACCAGATGGTCATCGCCGGGGAGATTGCTGCTTTGAAGCGTGCCTGCCAGATTGCGAGGGAACTTGGCGCTAAACGGGTCGTGGATCTTCCAGTCAGCGTCTCTTTTCACTGTAGCCTTTTAAAAGATGTAGAACCACTGCTGGCCCGCGAATTGGAAAATGTAGCGGTAGTCTCTACCAAATTACCGGTAGTCGCCAATGTTTCGGCCGCTTATGTCCGAACGCCCGCTGAAATCAGGCAGGCGCTCATCCGTCAGGTTAGCCATGCCGTTTTGTGGCAGGATTCAGTGGAAAGGCTTGTAGCGGATGGCTTCGACGCTTTTATAGAGGTAGGTCCGGGGAAGTCGCTGACAGGACTGGTTAAGAAAATTAACCCCGGGCTTTTGGTTCACCAAGTCGAGGATCCCAAGACTCTGGAGAAAGTAATAGCGGTTCTTAAGAAGCAGGAGGCTGGACTTTATGCAACTGGTGGGTAAAGTGGCCCTCGTTACCGGTGCCTCCCGGGGTATAGGCCGGGCTGTGGCTCTGAGACTCGCTTCCCACGGTGCTGCCGTAGTGGTAAACTATGCCTCGGGGGACGCCGCAGCTGCGGAAACACTAAGATTGTTGGAAAGTGCCGGTGGGAGGGGACTGCTTTTTCAGGCTAATGTGGCTGACGCCAGGGCGTGTGAGGCGATGGTCGCTGCCACCCTTGATAATTTCGGAAGAATTGATATACTAGTGAATAACGCTGGGATTACCAGAGACAACATTATTGTCCGCATGAAGACCGAAGAATGGCAGGCAGTACTGGACACTAATCTGACCGGCGCTTTTAACTGTACAAAAGCGGTGGTGCGGCCACTGCTCCGGCAGAAAACAGGTGGAAGAATTATCAACATTGCGTCTGTCGTGGGGTTGGCTGGCGGTATCGGTCAGACCAACTACGCTGCCGCCAAAGCCGGACTGCTTGGCCTGACCAAATCGCTGGCTAGGGAGCTGGCCAGCAGGCAGATTACGGTCAACGCTGTAGCGCCGGGCTTTATCGCGACCGAGATGACGGCTGCTCTGCCGGCGGCCTTGAGAGAGAGTATGTTAGCGCAGGTGCCGCTTGGCCGCGCCGGTACGCCGGAGGAGGTCGCCGAAGTGGTACTCTTTCTGGCGGCGGCTGGCAGCTATATTACGGGGCAGGTTGTAACCGTCGATGGCGGGATGTTGATGAGTTGATTTTGAACCGTAACCGCCTGGGGAGGAGGTGAAACGAATGGATATCTATGCTAAAATCAAAAAAATGATTAGCGAACAACTGGGTGTGGAAGAAACTGATGTTACCCGGGAGACTTCGTTTGAAGACTTGGATGCGGACTCCTTGGATATTGTGGAACTGGTAATGGCGCTGGAAGAGGAGTTTGGACTGGAAATTGCCGATGAAGAGGTGGAAAAGATTAAGAGCGTGGGAGATGTAGTGCGCTACATAGAAAGCCACGTCTAGCCACAAGGCTCTGCGTTACGGCAGAGCCTTCTTGCGGACGGAAATGATTTTTGGTGAGGTGAGAGGATGAAGCGGCATGTGGTCGTAACGGGGTTGGGCGTAATTTCTCCGGTGGGAACCGGCAAAGATGTTTTCTGGGCTAATCTTTGTGCCGGTAAGTCGGGGGTTAGCCGCCTTACCCGTTTCAATGTGGATGATTATCCTACACGAGTTGGTGCAGAGGTCAGGGATTTTGAGCCGCTGGACTTTATCGATAAAAAAGACCTCCGCCGCATGGATCGTTTTGGCCAATTTGCTGTGGCTGCCGCCAGAATGGCTCTGGCAGACGCGAGCCTTGATACAGGGACAATAGACGCTGAGCGTGCCGGCGTTTCCATTGGCTCCGGTATTGGCGGCATTATTACCATCGAGGAACAGATTAAAGTCCTAAACGAAAAAGGTCCGCGTCGTGTCAGCCCGTTCTTTGTTCCCATGCTGATTGCTAATATGGCGTCTGGGTACGTTTCTATGGAATTCGGGCTAAAAGGTCCAAACACCACGCTGGTTACCGCCTGTGCCAGCGGGACGCACTCACTTGGAGAAGCTTTCCGAACCATCCAGCGTGGCGACGCTGATGTAATGGTGGCCGGTGGCAGTGAAGCTGCCTTTACGCCGGTGGCTTTTGCCGGGTTTTGCGCTATGCGGGCCATGTCCACTCGCAATGATGAGCCAGAGCGTGCTTCGCGTCCCTTTGACCGGGACAGGGATGGGTTTGTGATGGGCGAGGGTGCTGGTGTGCTGGTCTTGGAGTCTCTGGAGCACGCCAAGAGACGTGGTGCCAGAATTTACGCCGAAATCTGCGGCTATGGCTTAAGCGGTGACGCTTACCATGTTACCGCCCCAGATCCCGATGGCTCTGGTGCCCGGCGCTGCATGGCCATGGCGCTGCAAGACGCTGGCGTAGCTCCGGCATCGCTTGATTATATTAATGCTCATGGTACTTCCACTGATTTAAATGACCGGACGGAAACAGCAGCTATTAAGGCTGTTTTTGGTGAGCACGCCTACCGCCTGGCCATCAGCTCCACCAAGTCCATGACCGGTCATTTGCTTGGCGCAGCTGGTGGGGTAGAAGCCATAGCTACCGTGCTCTGCCTTGCTGTGGGCATTATTCCTCCTACCGTTAATTATGAAAACCCCGACCCGGAATGCGACTTGGACTATGTGCCAAATCAGGCGCGAACTCGGGAGGTTTTGATGGCGATGTCTAACTCTTTCGGCTTTGGAGGAACAAATGCTTCTCTGGCCTTCAGGAAATATGCGGCAGTCTGCTAAGCACAGGAGATTTTGATGGCCAGAAAAGAAAGGTCTCCTGTTTTTACCAAACTAAAGATCGCCCCACAACAGACGGACCTTTACTTGCTGGCTCTCACTCATTCTTCTTACGCCAACGAGCGGGGCCTGGGGATGGGTGCCCATAACGAACGACTGGAATTTTTGGGTGATGCCGTGCTGGAGCTCGCTGTTTCCGAAGCTCTGTACGCACTTTTCCCGGGATTGCCCGAGGGTAAACTGACCCGCTATCGTGCTGGTCTCGTTTGTGAAGAATCGCTCTCAAGACTCGCGAGCGAGCTGGATCTGGGCGTACATCTGCGCCTTGGCAAAGGAGAAGCAAGTAGTGGCGGCAGACAGCGCCCGGCGCTTTTGGCTGACGCTTTGGAGGCACTGCTTGGCGCTGTTTACCTAGATCTTGGTTTTGAGGCGGTGAGAGAGGTCGTCCGACGTTTGTTTGCACCGTTGTTTGCCGAATTGGCTCAAGGCTGTCTGCATCGCGACTATAAGACGCTGATGCAGGAATACACGCAGGCTAAGCTGGCCACAACTCCGGAATACCGGATCGTATCAGAACAGGGGCCGGACCATTCCAAAGTATTTGTTGCTCAGTTTGTGATCAATGATCAGGCCCTGGGGCAGGGAAGTGGACGGACCAAGAAGGAAGCGGAGCAGGAAGCGGCTAAGGAGGCCTACGAGTCCTTGGTAAAAGACAAATAATTTTGGTAGTAGCAGGAATTTTTCTGCCTGTCACGAAAATAGGGTAGACAAATGGATAAATGGAGATGCCTCCGGAGCTTTACCGCAAATAATTATGTCAATTCAAGGAGGAACAGCTCTTGGAAGTGCTAAAGGTTTCTGCCAATTCGAACCCCAAGTCGGTTGCCGGTGCTCTGGCCGCTGTCGTCAGAGAAAAAGGCGAGGCTGAGCTGCAGGCTGTCGGTGCTGGGGCTGTCAACCAAGCCGTCAAGGCTATTGCCATTTGCCGTGGGTTTGTAGCGCCAAACGGCATTGACCTGATTGCCGTCCCGGCATTTGTGGAGATTATTATTGATACGGAGGAGAGGACAGCTATCAAGTTTATTGTCGGATCACGGTAAGTGTAGCCTGGTTGTCTGCCTGCTTGGTTGCAAGCAGGCATTTTTACGTCTTTTAAGTTTTGGCTGACGGTGGGGGGATGTTACTTTGTATGTCAAGCGCTTGGAAATGCATGGGTTTAAAACATTTGCCGACAGGACAACTCTGGAACTGACCCCTGGCATTACCGTGGTGGTAGGTCCAAACGGCTGCGGTAAGAGTAACATCGGCGATGCGCTTCGCTGGGTGCTGGGCGAGCAAAGCGTGAGACTTTTGCGCGGTATGCGTATGGAGGACATTATTTTCAGCGGGGCCGCAGGTCGCAAACCTTTGGGCTTTGCGGAGGTATCGGTGGTCCTAGACCATAGTGACGGGCGACTTGCTCTGGACTACCGGGAGGTAACTGTGACCCGCCGACTTTACCGAGACGGGACGAGCGAATACCTGCTCAACCGCCACGCCTGCCGCCTGAAAGAAATCCTGGAGCTTTTTATGGATACCGGTATCGGTAAGGAAGCGTATTCCTTCATCGGTCAAGGCCGGATAGACGAAATACTAAGCGCTAGACCTGAGGAGCGCCGCCTTATCTTTGAGGAGGCAGCAGGGATTCAGAAGTATAAGAGCCGCAAAAGAGAGGCGGAAAGACGCCTGACGGAGACAGCAGAAAACTTGCTGCGCGTGGGGGATGTCATCCGGGAGCTGTCCGGGCAGTTGGAGCCTCTGACCGTGCAGGCAGCGACAGGTCGCCGGTATTTAGAGCTGCGTGAGGAATTAAAAAATGTGGAAATTGATTTGCTTGTTCACGAGGCGAGGACGTTGCGCGGCCGCTGGCAGGAAACAGAGGCCTTATGCCGTGAGGCCGCCAATGAGCTGCTGAAGAGGCAGACAGCGCTGGCCGAGAAAGAAGTGGAGCTTGCTGGTAGGCAGCAGGTCCTAGACGAAGAACAGTCCGCGTTGACACTACTTCGGAGTGAGGTGCAGCGCTTTTCTACCGAGCTGGAAAAAGGTCAGGGACGAGTAGCGCTGGCACTGGAAAAACGGCGCGGCCTGCAACAACAATCTGCAGGTATGTCCATGTCCCTTCAGGAGATGGACGATCGACAGACTGCGCTGGACGCTGAAAGAGAACAGGTAAAAAAAACGTTGGCAGAAGTTGCGGCTGCTATGGTGCGGGCAGATGAAGAATTGTCCGGCTCCGAACGGGCTCTTGTCTCGCTGGAGGCAGCGCCCGAAGTCCGCCAGGCGATGGCCTGTAGAGATGCTCTGGAAAGTCTCCTGACCGAGATCCGCCGGTTGCAGTCTGAGCACGACCGGCTTAACTTGGGCAGGGAACAGCTTGCCGGTCATTTTGTCAGACTGCGGCAGGAAAGTGCGCAAAAGGCAGCGGAGCGGTCGGCCCTGGAAGAGAAGAGAGATGACCTGCTGGCTACGCGCCATAACCTGCAGCAGGAATGGGGAAGCCTTGTCCAGCAGCGACAGCAAAAACAGGTTGTAGCCGGAGAAATACTGGCTAGGCAGGAAATACTGGACGAGCAACGCCGTCAGGGAGAAAAGCGTCTGGCGGAAATTGACGGCCGCCTCCGGCTGCTGCAGGAACTGGAGTCTTCCCTAGCCGGGTACGGCCAAGGTGTGAAAATGGTTCTGGAGGCCAAAAAACGCGGAGAAACGGGCCTAGCCGGCATCCTTGGCACAGTGGCTGATGTTCTGCAAGTGCCAGACCGTTATGTTACGGCTGTAGAAGCGGCTCTGGGCTCTGCCCTCTTAAATCTCGTAACCGAAGATGATGATGATGCTAAAAAAGCAATTACATTTCTGAAAAAAACAAAAGGCGGGCGGGCGACTTTTCTGCCGTTAAACTTGCTTGGAGGACAGACTTACCGCCGGTCGGCGGAGAAAGTTACGCAGTATTCGGGCTATCTTGGTGTGGCGGCTGAATTGGTGGACGCACCCGAACGCTTTCGTAAGGTTGTGGAAACACTTCTTTCTCGGGTCCATATCGTTTGCGACTTGGAGGCAGCGGTTCCGGTGGCCAGAGCTCTCCATTTCCGGGAGCGTGTGGTTACCCTGGATGGTGACGTTATGCTGCCGGGCGGCGCTATTACCGGAGGTGTGGAAAAGAAGCAGGGCAGCATTCTTTCCCGGCGCCGGGAAACTACGGAACTGGCGCAGACGCAGGCACATGAGCGCCGACAACTGGCTGTCCTGGCACAGGAGAGGCAAATGTTAGCAGACAAGCTGGCAGCGGCGCTCGACGATACAAAGGTATTGGAAGAGCAAAGCCGCCAGCAGGAGCGGACAATTTCCCTGCTAGAGAGGGATCTTACTTTCTCTGGGGAGCAACTCCTGAAACTCGCGGTTGCTCTTGACTCGCTGGAGCGGGAGATGGCGGAAATGTCCGGGAAGGAGTCGAGCAAAGCCGCCGCTGCCGACGTCACTATTTGTGAATTGGCTGCCGCTCACGAACGGGAAAAAGAACTGCGTTTTGCTTTGGCAGGTCTACAAGGAAAACTGGACGCCAAAGAGCTGGAAAAAAGAAATCTCCGCGAGCAGCACACAGAATGCCGTATTCGTCTGGCGGCCCTAGAGAAACAGCAGGAACACCACGAGGAAGCGCTAGGGCGATTGTTCCGGGAAAAAACGGCTTTAGCTGCGGCAAGGCGCCGGAAAGAAGAAGAGCTACAGCGACAAAAAGCACTTTGTCTGGAATTGGAAATGCAGATTGACGAGAACCGGGAAGCGTTAGGCGCCCTTGAGAAGTCGCAGACCGGCCTGCTCGAGGGCCTGCTGGCGAAAGAAAAGGCGGTCCGCTTGCTAACTACCGGTTTGCGCGACGAAACAGAGCGCCTGCGCCAGACGGAGAAAGAACTGTCTGCCATGGAGCGTCGCCAGAATCGTCTGGATTTGGAGCGAGAAAAAATCGAAACGGAGTGGCAGTCTGCTCTGGACCGTCTGCGGGAAAACTGGCAGTTGGAGTTTGCGGAGGCAGAAAGGCTCTCTCGTCCGTGTGATGACCGGGCAGCGGCAATTTCCCGGTTCGGTGGACTGAAGGAGGCGCTCCAGGCTCTGGGAATGGTTAATCTGGGCGCTATTGACGAGCATGCCCGTGTAGGGGAGCGAGTTGAGTTCCTGACAGCACAGCGTGAAGACTTGTGCCGAGCGGAAAAAGACCTGCAACGTATTATCCGAGAAATCGATGGGCGGATGGGCGAGAAGTTTGCCACCTCCTTTGCCAGTCTGAACGAGAGTTTTGGGCAGGTCTTCAAGGAATTATTTGGTGGCGGCAGCGCCTCGCTCTGCCTTACGGATCCGGATAATCCTTTGGAGTCGGGTGTTGAAATCTTGGCACAGCCGCCAGGTAAAAAGAGGCAGCATCTCTCACTGCTTTCCGGTGGAGAGAAAGCGCTTACCGCCATCGCCTTGCTCTTTTCTTTCTTTAAGGTAAAGCCAGCACCGTTTTGCCTCTTGGATGAAATTGATACGGCGCTTGATGAGACTAACCTGGCCAAGTTCAGCGCTTACCTGCAGCGTTTGGCAGGGAAAATACAGTTTATCCTAGTTTCTCACCGCAAAAAGACGATGGAGCGAGCCGATATGCTTTATGGCGTGACCATGGAGGAAGCAGGTGTTTCCAAGCTGATTTCTGTTCGGCTAAGCGATTCAGCCCGGCCGGAGGCCAGCGCGGGGTAGGATTGATAGCGTCGCGGCGGACAAAATAATTACATTACGGGCAACGAGAGGAGCAAACAAGCGTATGGGACTGTTTAGCCGTATCGGGGAAGGTCTGAAAAGAACACGCAGTAACATCATGGGCCGCATGGAAGGCTTGTTTGCACGGAGCCGTTTTGACGACGAATTTTACGAGGAGCTCGAAGAAATCCTGATTGCTGCCGATGTCGGCGTGGAGACTTCTCTGGAGTTGGTGACAAAACTGCGGACACAAGTCGTTGACAGCCGCTCCCGGGAAGCGGAGCAAGTGAAGGCCATGCTTAAAGGATTAATCCTAGAAGTCCTGGGCCGGGAAGCGGTATCTTTGTCTACCGGCCACAATCCGACGGTCATTCTGGTGTTGGGGGTCAATGGGGTGGGTAAGACTACTACTATCGGCAAGCTAGCCAGCGTTTTCCGGCAAGAAGGGCAAAAAGTTCTCTTGGCTGCCGGTGATACTTTCCGTGCCGCTGCCGGCGAACAGCTGGAAATCTGGGCCGAGCGCGCCGGTGCCGACATTGTGAGACATCAACAAGGGGCCGATCCGGCTGCGGTGGTCTTTGATGCCATCAGCGCCGCCAGAGCACGTGGTGCGGATATGGTGCTCTGCGACACTGCCGGCCGGCTGCATAATAAGGTCAATTTGATGGAGGAACTGAAAAAAGTCTGCCGAGTAGCGGATAAAGCGCTGCCCGGAGCACCTCATGAGGTGTTGCTGGTGCTGGACGCCACCACCGGCCAAAATGCCTTGGCTCAGGCTCGTGTCTTCCATGAAGCTGCACCGCTTACGGGCGTTGTCCTGACAAAGCTAGACGGTACGGCCAAAGGTGGTATCGTTATTGCCGTGACCCGGGAACTCGGTATCCCGGTAAAATTTGTCGGTGTCGGTGAAGGCGTCGCTGATTTGCAACCCTTTGACCCGCATGAATATGTAGCCGGCCTACTGTAAAGGTGGCGTGAAATTGTGAAAGAAGTTTTCGCCTGGGTTTCCGAAAAGAAAAGAGCTGCCAGGGAATATATTTTGCGTAAAGAAGGTATCGCGTTTTTTTCCATGCTGGTTTCCGTGCCGGCTTATTATTGGATTACAGGCCCAGTGGGCTTCAATCTCCCATCCCCCTCTGCACAGCTATTCAATATGGTACATTTTATGACGCCTTATCTGCTGTTTGTCATACCGGCGTGTTTGGCCCTGGCATTAAAAAAAATCACAGGGCTTTTGATTGCCCTGCCGTATTTAATCTTCCTCGGCTTTGGCCTCCTTGGGATTGTGTTTTTACGCGGTGCATTTACCGAGGCTTTTGTAGCCCGTCGCGCTTTAGCTTCATTTGCTATTGCCTGTGCTGTACCGGCCATTCTTGTTGCCCTGCTCTGGAACATTAACGAAACGAGAAAGAAAAAAATCTACCTGGCGGCTGTGGCGCTCCAGCTGGTAGTGTTGTCAGGCTTTGTTTATTACTATACCTATCATTACGGGGTGTGGCGCCTGGCTGGGGAGCCGCTCAGCGTACAGCGTCTCAGACTGGGCGATGGCGAGCTTGGCTTTCCCCTGGTGGAAGAAGATGCCGCCTATATCGTTGACAGACAGGGACGACTTTACCAAGTCGAACTGGCGGCGGGCCGCAAGAGACTACTGGCGCAAATCCCAAGGCCAATGCCGGCGGAGGTCGGTTTTCCGGGGCTGGTTCTTCCCTCGATAGAGAGACCTGGCAGCCCTTTTGTTGGAGGTGTGTTGACCAGGGTTAGTGGCGATGAGCTTTCCTTCAGATATATTTATCATTTGATGAGGCGAATTGCGTATGGTTACGGCGATGGAGGCAGTTGGACGATAGATGTCAGGATTAATCAGGAGTCAGGTCAGGTTTCCTGGCAATTAAAAGGGAGAGCGCATGAAGCGCCTGTTGAGGTTCCGCTGCCTGCGCATACGACAGAAGCGCAAGGGAGGATTATTAGGGTAGCCCCAGATCATGGCCTGACCGCCCCTTTTACCGTCCTCATCGAAGGGGAAGGTATGAGGACAGCTATTGACCCTTTGGGGTGGGTAAATTGGGCACAAGCCAAGCACGGCTGGATACTGGTGGGGACAAATCGCGGCGGGCTGGTGATTGTGACAACCAAGGGGCGCTGACACACTGTGAACTCAGTCATGTCCGAGGTTGTGGTGTAAACTCTTTGGTAAATATTCTGCCCACTGTCACCTCCTGAACCTGGTGGTTTGGAAGGTGTAAAGTATCTGTGCTTTACAGCCTTGAAGGGATGTGGTACAATGCTTGAAGATACCACGCGGGCTAATCTGCTCTACGATTTTTATGGTAACTTGCTGACGGCCAAGCAACGGGAAGTTTTCGAACTGTATTTTCAGCATGACCTGAGCCTGGGAGAAATCGCTGAGGGAAGCGGGATTTCCCGGCAGGGCGTACACGATCTGGCCAGGCGGGCGGTTAGAACGCTGAAGCGGGCCGAAGCTCGGCTTGGGTTGGTGGCTCGTTTTGCCTGGCAGGAGAAGGTGTTGCAAAGCGTCCGCCAGCTTTTGTCTGAGGAAGTCCTGCGCCCAGAGGCTCGGGCTGAGGCGCTGTCGCTACTGGAAGAACTGCTGGACTAGGCATGCTCGCTAACACAGAGACATCTCTGGGAGGGTCAAGAATGGTTTTTGAAGGCCTGGCCAATAAATTGCAAGAGACATTACGGCGCTTGAGAGGGAAGGGCCGGTTGACGGAAAAGGACGTCGATGCAGCACTGCGGGAGGTGCGGCTGGCGTTGCTGGAGGCGGATGTTAATTTTAAAGTGGTCAAGGACTTTATTGGGCAGATCCGGGAAAGGTGCTTGGGTAAGGAAGTGCTGGAAAGCCTGACGCCGGGCCAGCAGGTAGTCAAGATCGTCAATGAGGAACTGACTAAGCTAATGGGTGAAAAACAGGCCAAGCTGAATCAGGCCCAAAGCCCCCCCACTGTGGTGCTGATGGCGGGACTGCAGGGGTCAGGCAAGACTACTTCGGCGGCCAAGCTGGCTTTTTCCCTGAAGAAAAAGCAACACAACCCACTACTGGTAGCAGCAGATATCTACAGACCAGCAGCCATTAAACAATTGCAGGTGCTGGGTGAACAGCTGGGAGTGCCAGTCTTTCAGATGGGCGCTCAGGACCCGGTAGCTACTGTCCGGGCGGCGTTGGAGTCGGCCAAAAAAGCGCGACAAGATTATGTGATTATTGATACGGCCGGTCGTTTGCATATTGATGAAGAGATGATGGCAGAGTTGCGCCGGATGGAGCAGGCTGTCTCGCCACACGAGACGTTGCTGGTTGTGGACGCCATGACTGGCCAGGACGCCGTTAACGTGGCCCGTGTCTTTAAGGAGAAGCTGAACCTGACTGGGGTGGTACTAACCAAGCTGGACGGCGACACGCGGGGTGGAGCGGCGCTGTCAGTGCGGGCCGTTACCGGCTGCCCGGTTAAGTTCGTAGGCCTTGGCGAAAAAACGGACGCTTTTGAACCGTTTCATCCTGACAGGATGGCCTCTAGGATTCTGGGGATGGGTGATATGCTTTCGCTGATTGATAAAGCGCAGGCCTCCTACGACGAGAGTAAAGTCCGGGAAATGGAAAAGAAACTGCGCGAACAGCAGTTTTCCTTAGAGGACTTTCTTGATCAGTTGCAGCAGCTGAAAAAAATGGGGCCGCTGGATCAACTCATGGAGATGTTGCCGGGTATGGGTGGGCTTAATAAAAAGTTAAAAGGGATGACTGTAGACGAAAAAGAACTGGTCAAGGTTGAAGCGATTATCAAATCGATGACTAGGCAGGAACGACTAACGCCGCTAATAATCAACAGTAGTCGGCGCCGGCGCATTGCCACAGGGAGCGGCACAAGGGTTCAGGATGTGAACAACCTGCTGAAGCAGTTTGAGATGATGCAAAAAATGATGAAGCAGTTTGGCAAAGGAAAAATCAAGGGCAAGGGCAAGTTCCCGCTCATGTAAAGGAGGTGACATATAAATGGCAGTAAGAATTCGCTTAAAAAGGATGGGAGCCAAAAAGCGGCCTTTTTACAGAATTATAGTCGCTGATAGTCGTTCTCCGCGACAAGGGGCGCATTTAGACGAGATTGGCTACTACAATCCAACAACCGAGCCAACAACTTTGCAAGTCAACGGTGAAAAAGCCTTAGAGTGGCTGCAAAAAGGTGCCCAGCCGTCCGATAGGGTTAAGGTGCTGTTGGCTAAGTCCGGCATCGGCAAATAGTTTTAAGAACAGAAGGTGGTCGTGAAGTGAAAGAACTCGTTGAACATCTGGTCCGGGCCTTGGTCGACCATCCGGAGCAGGTACGGGTGGAGCGTCACGAGGATGAACGGGCGGTCACGCTGCAGTTGCGCGTGGCCTCAGCGGACATGGGTAAAGTTATTGGTAAGCAGGGGCGTATCGCTAAGGCGATTCGCACTGTGGTAAGTGCTGCGGCCGCCGATGAAAAGAAAAAAGTCTTTGTCGAGATAGTAGACTAAGGTGATGAAGTGACAGAGATGGCGGTCATCGGCAGAGTAATCAGGGCGCAAGGGGTAGATGGAGCACTGAAGGTCCAACCGTACAGTGACTACCCGGAGCGGATAAAAACGCTGACTAGGGTTTTCCTAGAAAAAAACGCTGTCATGAAACCGTATCTGGTGACAGAAGCATTCATCCATGGCCGTTTTTGGGTCTTCACTCTGGAGGGGATTGTCACGGCGGAGGAGGCGGAATCGCTAAAGGGAGCGTTAGTCAAAATTCCGCTCTCCGAGCGGGTGCCGCTGCCGGAAGACACCTACTACCTAGATGAGATTATTGGCTTGGGAGTATACACTGTTTCGGGTCAACTCCTTGGTTGTGTAAGTGATGTGCTAAAAACCGGCAGCAACGACGTGTATGTTGTCAGTCGCTCTGACCAGACGACAGGGAAAAAGCAGGATTTGTTGATCCCGGCACTAAAGACAGTGGTAGTGCGTCTTGAGCCTGCGCTAAAGAGGATGGAAGTTGACCTGCCGGAGGGGCTACTGTGAGGTGTGAATTTTGCGTATCGATATCGTCACCATTTTCCCCGGCATGTTTGCGGCGCTGGAGGAAAGCATTGTTCGGCGCGCTGTGGAAACAGGCCTTGCAGATGTGCGTATTGCCGACCTGCGGGAATATACTACCGATAAGCACCGCAGCGTAGACGATTATCCTTACGGCGGTGGCCCGGGAATGGTGATGCGCCCGGAACCTTTTTTCAGGGCGGTAGAGCATCTGCAGAGTGCAGAACGGCACCGAGCCCGGGTGATCCTGCTTTGCCCTCAGGGTGAGCCGTTTACGCAGGCGAAAGCCCAAAAGCTGGCCGGCTTAGAGCGGCTGATTCTGCTTTGTGGGCACTACGAGGGCGTTGACGAGCGCGTACGCGAGGTTCTGGTGGACGAGGAAATTTCGCTGGGTGATTTTATTCTCACCGGCGGAGAGATTCCGGCCATGGCGGTTACCGACGCAGTGGTGCGCCTCTTGCCGGGTGTGTTGCCTACTGCCTCGGTGGAAGATGAAACTTTCAGCAACGGTCTGCTGGAATACCCGCAGTACACCCGGCCGGCTGAGTTTGACGGCCTGAATGTCCCGGAGGTACTGCTATCTGGAAACCATGAGCGAATCAGGCGTTGGCGACGCGAACAGAGCTTGCTGAAAACTTTGTCCCGACGCCCGGAGTTACTGAAAGGAGTTTTTCTTGCGCCGCTAGAAAGAGAGATGTTGTTGCAGACTGCACAGCGGGAAGGACGGGGCGCAGAGTTGTAAATCCCGGAAGCGTGTAGTATAATTTTACTGGTTGTGACCTGATTAGCAAGAGGAAGGAGGCGTGATGGTGGATCTCATTCGCCAGATTGAAGAAGAGCAGATAAAAAAAGACCTGCCGAGGTTTTCTCCCGGGGATTCGGTACGCGTGCATGTTAAAGTAGTTGAAGGGGCCAGGGAGAGGACGCAGGTTTTTGAAGGCGTTGTCATCAAAAGACAGGGTGGAGGATTGCGGGAAACGTTTACTGTGCGACGCGTCACTTACGGCGTCGGTGTGGAGAGGACCTTCCCTCTTCATTCGCCAAAGATTGAAAGGTTAGAGGTGGTACGCTTCGGTGTTGTCCGACGCGCCAAACTGTACTACCTTCGTAATCTGACAGGAAAGGCAGCCCGCATCAAGGAAAAGCGTAAGTAAAAAAAAGGACTGTCCCACAGTCCCTTTTTTCATCATGGCGTCATGGCAGTTTTCGTTGGAAAGGAATGGTCAGAACCGCATGAACAACATGGAGAAAAAAGAAGCGTGGGAATGGATAAGGTCAATCCTGATAGCCGTTTTTCTGGCTCTGGTCATCAGAACTTTTTTTGTAGAAGTCTTTCTTGTTCAGGGGCAGTCGATGCTGCCGACATTGCATGACCGGGAACGGCTGATTGTCAGCAAGGTGCATCTTTACTACCGAGAACCGCAGCGTGGTGAGGTTTTTGTCTTTAGAGCCACGAACCGTCGTGATTTCATAAAGCGAGTGATAGGCGTGCCTGGTGACGAAGTACGGGTTGGTGCAGAGGGCGTATATGTAGATAGGCAGCGAATTAACGAGCCATATGTGCTGGAACAAGCCACGGAACCTTTCGGTCCGGTCGTTGTGCCGGAGGGGACGGTGTTCGTTTTGGGCGATAACCGCAATAACAGCATGGATAGCCGGCATCCCAGCGTGGGGTTTGTTCCTATTGAGCGGCTAAAAGGGAAAGCAGTGTTGGTTTTCTGGCCGCTTGGTGAGGCCAGGGCTGTCGGACAACTTTAAAGAGTGATGGTGGATAAAGCAATTTATGGAAATACAGTGGTATCCTGGCCAAATGGCCAAAGCAAAGAGGTTGCTGCGTGAGAATCTCAAGTTGGTGGATGCCGTTATAGAAGTGTTAGATGCCCGCATTCCAGCCAGCAGCCGCAATCCAGATATTCGTACGCTACTGGCCGCCAGACCTCTTGTGGCGGCCTTAACTAAAGCTGACCTGGCAGACCCAGCAGTGACGGACTTATGGCTTAAAGAATTGCGCAAGGAATATCTGGTGGTAGCCACGGTCAACGCCGCCTCCGGAGAGGGCATCAAAAGACTGCTTGGTGAGTTGACTAGGCTACCCAAAAGGCGTGTTGCAAGACCGCTCCGGCTGATAGTAGTAGGCATTCCCAACGTGGGAAAATCATCATTGATTAACCGATTGACGGGCAGGCGTGTAACTATTACAGGTGACAAACCGGGCATCACCCGGGACAAGCAATGGGTTCATGTCCAGGATGGCTTCGAAGTCCTAGATACGCCAGGGATGCTATGGCCTAAAATTACAACCAGTGAACAGGCTTTTGCTCTGGCGCTGACCGGAGCAGTAAAAAGTGAAGTTCTGGATATTCTGCAGCTCGGTAAAGAAACGATCGATTTTTTACTTCAGCAAGCGCGATCCAACCTGCAAGACCGTTATGCTCTAACAGACCTTAGCTTTGAACCGCTGGAGTTGCTTGCTGAAGTAGGTCGGCGCCGAGGCTGTCTGCTTAAAGGTGGAGGGGTTGACCTGGAGGCTGCCGCCCGGCAGTTGGTGAAGGATTTTCGGGAAGGTCGTCTGGGTCGAATTAGTCTGGAGCGCCCTGAGGGGCTGAAGGAAGGTGAGGTTGGTGGTCCTTGCCAAGATGACGGTGGCGGCACTCTGCCGCTACCTGAATGAAAACGAAGTTTCGGCTGAGGAGCTAAACCACTTGTCTAAGGACGAGCGTGCCGGTGTGAGGCATGCCGTGGCTCGCGCCTTTGCGCTGAGGGAGACTGGCCGGAGGGAGCGGGAGCGTCTAGAGTCGATGTTGTCTTACGAGCGCCAGGCCCAGAAGAAGGGCTATACATACATTGCTGGTGTGGATGAAGCGGGGAGAGGGCCGCTGGCGGGACCTGTTATTGCCGCAGCGGTAATCCTGCCTGCGGAAATCTGGCTGCCTGGCCTGAACGATTCCAAGCTGCTCACGCCAGGCAAACGGGAAAAGTTGTTCCAGGAAATTACTGCCAGATCCGTAGCCTGGTCTATAGGCCACGGTGATGTGTCGGAAATTGATGAGATAAACATCCTGCAGGCTACTCGCCTAGCCATGTACCGGGCGCTCGCTTCGCTTTCCATCAAACCGGACTTTATTTTGCTCGATGCTTTGCAGGTGGACGGCTTCGAATCCCGGCAGCAAGCCATCATCGGTGGAGACCGACTTTCCCAGTCTGTGGCTGCTGCCTCGATTGTGGCCAAGGTGACGAGGGATCGCCTAACGCTAGCAATGGACAGAGATTTTCCGGGCTATGGCTTCGCTAAACATAAAGGCTACGCTACGCCGGAGCACCGCCAGGCGCTGGCTGAGCTTGGCGCCTGTCCCTTGCATCGCAAGTCTTTCCTGTGCAGATCGGAGGAGCCGCATGAAGAGCCTTGGTAGGCGCGGCGAGGATCTGACAGCCTCCTACCTGCACGGAAGCGGTTATGAAATTCTAGCTCGCAACTGGCGTTGCGCGCAGGGAGAAATAGATATTGTAGCTTACGAAGGAGAAACGCTCGTTTTTATCGAAGTAAAAGCGCGGCGTTCTGAGCGTTACGGTACGCCGGCAGAGGCTGTCGATCGCCTCAAACAGGAGCGTTTGCGGACACTGGCGCTTAGCTACATTAGTGCCACCGGACGCACCGCACCGGCCTACCGCTTCGACGTAGCGGCGGTAGATCTCCAAAATAATGAGATCCAGTTAATCAAAAATGCTTTTTAAAGGGACGGCGAAGCCGTCTTTATTTATTATGGAAACTTAATCATATTAAAAAAAGTTAATTATGGTATTCCCATGGGAACAACCTTTAGTTAGAGGATCTATATAAGATTCTCCGCTTGTTAACATAACGAGCATGTCTCGAAGCCTGTGCCGCTATCTGGCTTGTCCAGCCGCTTTGTCTAAACCTGTTACAATGCTTTATAATAGTCACATGCATGCCAGAAAGCCGAATCTCCCTGTAAACAGGGGGTACGGGGGAACCACTTTTGTGGGGTGAAACCTTGAAAAAAGGAAGGGCGCTCCAGCCCAAACCCGTCAGCTAACCCCGGAGGCGCATAAGGAGGTCAGAGCATGAAGAGGTCGTCGTTTGTTCAGGTTATTGTATTGATTATGGTTATGGTATTGTCGTCAGCCGGGCTAGCGCAAGCGTTTAGTCTGAATGGCAGCACGTTTATGCGGGGATTTAGTAGCCCGGCAGGCGTAAGGCAACAGAGGTTTTTGTGGCGTCAAGCCCCGTTGCTGAGAGTCAGTTTTTTTAAGGTCAGTGATGCGGCGATGCTGCCACGAGACAGCCGCAGAGCAACAAGGGCAGTTCCAGTTGGCAATACTGCGGCAGCGGTAAATGCATCGAGCGCATCTACAGTCGCTCGGAGAGCAGCGCCCCCTGCCAGGCAAGGTGGACAGGCTGCCGTAACGCCTACCCCGCGACCAAGTACACCGCCCGCTGTTGTTCCGCCTAGGGCGCAGCCGGTAGCGGCTCCTACGCCGCCGGCAGCATTGTTTAACTTTTCGCCTGCCGAGCTGGACCTTTTTGCTAGGCTCGTTCATTCCGAGGCGGCCGGAGAGCCGTTTGAAGGGCAGGTAGCTGTAGCTGCTTCTGTCCTTAACAGGATCAGAAGTCCGCTATATCCCAATACGCTCTCCGCGGTCATCTTCCAGGTAGTAGGCGGTTTCTATCAGTACAGCCCTGTTTTGGACGGTCGAATCAACTTGCCGGCCAATGAAAGTGCTCGGCGCGCGGTGCAGGAAGCCTTAACCGGGCGAGACCCTTCACTTGGAGCGCTAGGGTTTTACAACCCACGTAAGACCAACAACCAGTGGGTGCGTGCGCAACAGCCCACGGTGACCATCGGGCAACATATCTTTTTTAGATAAGGCTGATGGAAAAAGTAGCGGGGAGCTTTAAAGCTCCCCGCTACTTTACATAATATACCGCTAACTTTTGGCCTTGCTGATGATAACTTGCCCATCGCGGGTGATCTTTTCTACGTCGAAAATAAAGTACCCTTCTTGCTGTTTCAGTGTTCCGTGGACCGTTACTGTTTCACCCACCGCAGGTAATATGCCGCTGTAAAGTGTGTCCACCTCAAATTTAGCCTGTTGTTCGGTGGTAAAAGGTACTAGAACCGGAATTTGGCAACTGACACAGCCGTCATCCACCAACATAATCACACCGTCTGCTGCGTTGACATCACCAACATGGCCATTGATGACCAGCGGACCAAGAAACCCGCTGGGGTTCGCCGTTACATCCTTGACACCTGCAGCCGCCTCCCCTTGCCCTCCCCCGGTTAGGAGAGGATAAACGAGTGCGCCGGCTAGGATGAGGAGTAGAGCAATAATGATTAAGTTTTTCTTCTGCATATAACCACCTCACATGTATTTATTATACGGGGAGTGTATTATGACGTCCAGTAACAGTTTATAAACTTTTTGTAAATTCTTGTTTAAACCTGTGGAGGTGTGTTTAGCCCAGCACCTGCCGGAGCATGTCCTGCACACGTTTGCCATCAGCCCGGCCCTTGATGAGAAGCATTATTTCCCTCATGGCCTTACCAAAATCCCGAGGTGTCGCCTTAAGTTCCGTCACAACCTGCTGTGCCAGAGCCTGCAGTTCCGCATCGCTTAACTGACGAGGCAGGTAAGATTCAAGAATAATAATCTCCTGCTCCGCTTCCTGTACCAAGTCATCTCGGAACCCTTTTTTAAATTCTTCGCTGGCGTGGCGGCGCAGCTTGATTTCCCGCTGGACGACGGTGAAAATTTCCTCCTCGGACAGTTCGTGACGTTTCTCAATGCTTTCGTTTTTAAGTGCGGCAAGCAACATGCGCAACGTGCTCAAGCGCATTTTTTCCCCGGCCTTCAGCGACCGTTTCATGTCATCCTGGATTGTGTTTAGCATTTTCACCCCTCCAGATTTTTAGCTCCATTATACTGCCACCTGCAGGAAAATACAAATGTCTAACGCCTCCAAAGGCTCCTCTTCACCCTTGACCAGAACACGTGTTTGTGGTATAGTGGAGAAAAATGGAAAGTGGTGAAAAGTCGATGCTGGCCAGAGTGACTGGCTGTACCGTAGCCGGCATTGAGGGCAAGATGGTGGGGGTAGAAGTATTTCTCTCTTCGCAGCTGCCCAGTTTCGATATTGTAGGACTCCCTGATGCCGCAGTGCGGGAAGCCAGGGATAGGGTGCGGGCAGCGATTAAAAATAGCGGTCTGGAATTTCCAAAGCAACGGATTGTGGTTAATCTCGCTCCGGCTGACCTGAAAAAAGAAGGACCACAACTTGATCTGGCGCTGGCGTGTGGAGTTTTGTCCGCTTCCAGTCAGGTGCTGATTGGCGAAAAGGGCCTTGCTATTCTTGGCGAACTGGCGTTGGATGGGGCTCTCCGTCCAGTGCGCGGTGTCTTATCCATGGTGCTTGCTGCCCGTGATGCTGGCCTCAAGAAAGTGCTGCTGCCGCTGGAGAACGCCGGCGAAGCTTCACTGGTCGGAAACATGGAAATATTGGCAGCTAGAAGTCTGGAGGAGGCCATCGGCATTCTGCATGGCGGCCAAGCCGCTGTACCGCCATCAGCGAGGAAGATGCCCGAAGAATCCGCTGCCACCGATTTTGCACAGGTCAAGGGGCAGGCTGGAGCCAAGCGTGCCCTGGAAGTAGCTGCCGCAGGTGGGCACAATGTCCTGATGACAGGGCCGCCAGGCGCCGGGAAGACAATGCTGGCGCGCTGTTTGCCCTCCATCCTGCCGGCGTTAGGTGAGGCCGAGGCTCTGGAGACAACCAAAATTTACAGTGCCGCAGGACACCTAAAAGACCACGCCTTCTTAATTACGCAGCGGCCTTTTCGCCTTCTACACCACACCGTTACGGAAGCAGCTCTATGTGGTGGGGGCAGGCAGGCCCGCCCCGGTGAAGTGAGCCTGTCTCACAACGGTGTTCTCTTCCTCGATGAGTTGCCGGAGTTTCGCCGGGAGGCGCTGGAAGCACTGCGCCAGCCGCTTGAGGATGGCGAAATTACGGTTACGCGTTTGCAGGCTACCTATACCTATCCCGCCCGGTTTATGCTTATTGCCTCTCTGAATCCTTGCCCTTGCGGCTTACTCTCAGACCCCACTGCAGAGTGCATCTGCAGTGCCTGGCAGGTGCAGCGCTACCGGCAGAAGCTGTCCGGCCCACTGCTGGACCGCTTTGACCTGTTTGTCGAGGTGCCGCGCCTACGCTTTGAAGAAGTTACCCGTACCGAAGCGGCCGAACCGTCCCGGGAAATCAAAAAGCGAGTAGAGGCCGCCCGGGTCAGGCAACGCCAGCGCTTCGTTCAAGAGGTGATCACGCATAATGGTCAGATGGGTCCACGGCAAGTTGAAGAATGCTGTCGATTAGATGCGGCAGGACGCGATCTGATGCGCCACGCCTTCCAGAGACTTAACTTAAGCGCCCGCGCCTATGACCGTATCCTGAAAGTGGCGCGCAC
>JAGXSQ010000099.1 GCA_018333395.1 Dethiobacter sp. | reverse complement strand
CAGTTGATATTGACCGCCGCCGGGAGGCTGGCGATATGTGCCGGGCAAGTTTCTATATGTACCGCCAGTGCCGTCGTCCGTCCGCCATATCCTTGCGGCCCAATCCCCAGCTTATTTATTTTCTCCAGCAGATCCCTCTCCAAACCCGCGTAAAACGGATCAGCATTAGGCACGCCGATTTTACGCAACAACGCTTTTTTGGCCAGATAAGCTACTTTTTCAAAAGTGCCGCCAATGCCGACTCCCACCACCACGGGCGGACAGGGATTGGAACCGGCCTTGCTGATCGTGTCGACCACAAAGTCTGCCACGCCCTTGACCCCGTCAGCGGGTTTAAGCATTTTGACGGCGCTCATATTCTCACTGCCGCCGCCTTTAGGTGCTACAACCAGCTTAACTCTGTCGCCGGGAACAAGCTCTAGGTGAATAATAGCGGGAGTGTTGTCCTTGGTATTAACTCGGTTGAGCGGGTCGGCCACAATAGATTTGCGCAGGTAGCCATCCACGTAACCCTGCCGCACCCCTTCGTTTATAGCGACGTAAAGATCGCCGCCCACCAGGTGAACGTCTTGACCAAGCTCCACAAAGACAACTGCATAGCCCGTGTCCTGGCACATGGGAACCTGTTCATCCCTCGCAATTTCTGCATTAACAAGCACTTGTTCCAACGCGTTCCTCCCCGTGGGAGAAGGCTCCGCCTGCAGCGCTCCCTGAATGGAGGCCAGCACGTCTTCCCCCAGGTTAAAGTTAGCGTCCAGGCACAACTTGGCTATTGCTGCTGTTATTTGCGCCACGTCTATTTCACGCATCTGCCTATCCCTCACTCCCAAAAACAAAAATCATTTCTGCCCGGTAGAGAACTGCCACCAGACATCGAATGCAATACAGATATTCTCACTGCGCCAGAGAAATCCTGCTGTCGGCTAAAAATTGTTTATACTATTTAAAGAAATTCTATTTATTAAATTAGTCGCGCAAATCGCCTGCCAATCTTGTTTTTTATTGTTCATACACTTTCACGCGTTTTCCAGGTTCTGGAAATCTCCGTTTCTGCTTGACATACCTGCTTTATTATGTTAAACTTAGTATGGCGTCGCGGGGTGGAGCAGCTGGCAGCTCGTCGGGCTCATAATCCGGAGGTCGCAGGTTCAAATCCTGTCCCCGCAACCAAAAAAATTAACGCCTTCCTGGCAGGGGGGCGTTTCTTGCTTTTGCTGCCACAAACATTTTGTTAAGCATCCCTGACTCTAGAAGCTACCCGTTGTGGTTCGCGCAAGTCTACCGGTCTTCTCTTATCGCCGCTGGCTTTTCTTTGGCAAATATTACCCAACGGGCGCCCGTACGGCAATGTTATACCGGAGCCGCTCTACATCGCCCGCGTACTGCCCGTTGCCAGCTATAGAACCTTTTGAGAATAAACACTTAGGGTTCGGTGTAACTTTTAATTTGCGCCTGCCGACCGTAAAGCAGCAGGATATCTCCCGGCAGCAAAATATCATTGCCGCGTGGAGCGTGGATTACGCTACCGTTGCGCTTGATAGATAAAACGATAATGCCGCAGTCTTGCGGGCGAGTTTCCTTCAGTCTCTGGTTGGCCAACGGAGCATGTGGACTAGTTAAAGTAACCTCATGAACAGTGTATTCGCCTAAATTTAATAATTCATCTTCGCTCATTTGGCAAAAGGAGGGGTTTTCTCCAGACTTTTTTCCAAATGGCCTTCAAAAACGGTAACAAATTTGGGATTGCGTAAAAAAATAAACATCAAAAGAAGAACCGCGCTGAGTATCAGAATATCTCTGACGCCTCCCAGTCCGGCGTTAAGCATGCGGACAACGATGGAAATGATAAAAGCTAGAGAGATAGGACCGCTAATCATCAAGCCCATGGCAATCTTACGCCTGATTGGGTGTCTTGTAATCAGCTCCGATTCCACCGTGGTATAACCGTTGGCAGAGATAATGGAGATAGCCTGGAACTGGGCAGTATTCCGATCCAAGCCGGTCAGCTTAAACATAACCGTCGCAATCTCCACGATCAGGAAAATGAGGACAAAGACCAGAAACAACAACGAAATTTCTATGCTCACCATACCACCCCCCTGACCTCAACTATATCATGCCCTCCGCAGAGCAGCAAGAGACAAGACTCCGTGTGCCGTCCGGCACTTAAAGGCCAAGCCGTCGGCCTCTGCAGGTGGCTTTTTTAATTTGCCTAGAAAGGATAATTGCGGGTTTTGTAGTATTATTGCAGTAGCGCCCTGAAAGATTTACAGAGTGGACAAGCGGCACATAAAGTAGATTTACGCTCCTGCTCTGGGAGGGTATTGCTCATAGGCTGCTAACTTTCGCAGTAGGAGATTGATCATGAAAAAAATCTTAGCTGGCTTTAGTGTTTTTATCATGGTATTTCTGGCCGTCTTTTCGGCAGTAGACGCTTATATTCCAAAGGAGGAGTTTTTTGGATTGTTTAATGAGCATGGTTTGACCATGCTCATTATTGATGCAGAAACAGGAGCGATTGAATATGCCAATGATGCGGCGGCAGAATTTTACGGCTATTCGCAAGTAGAGCTGGAAGGCATGGCTATTCAGGACATCAATATGCTTACAGACGAAGAAGTAGAGCAGGAGAGGCAAGCGGCAGCTTTGGAAAAGCGCAATCATTTTATCTTTAGGCATCGGCTTGCCAGTGGAGAAATCCGTACGGTGGAAGTTTATTCCTCTCCTTACCAATTTGCGGAAAGGACATTGCTCTTTTTAACCATCAATGACATCACCACGGAAAAACAGCTGCAGGAGAGCTCCTGGCGCCGGAATATGGTTTTCTTGACCAGCTTATCTGTGATGACATTTATTCTGAGCGTGTTGACTGCTGTTCTGATGAGAAGTCGAAAAAGGAATAGCGCTGTTTTGCGAGAGTTGGCAGAAAATGAACGCAAGTATAAAACCTTACTAGCCAATCTGCCGGGGATGGTCTACCGCTGCAAGAATGATCCAGATTGGACCATGGAATATGTAAGCTTGGGCTGCTTAGAGTTGACAGGGTATTCACCGGAAGATTTAAAATTTAGTAGAAAAATATCTTTTAATAGCCTAATCAAGGAAGAATACCGGCAAATTCTCTGGGACAAATGGCAGGAGGCAATTAAACAAGAAACGATGTTTCAAGAAGAATATCCCCTTATCAGTGCAGAGGGAAAAGAAAAATGGGTTTGGGAGCGGGGTAGAAGCATTTATACGGAGGACGGAACAAATCTTCATGCCTTGGAAGGCTACATAACTGATATTTCAGAAATGAGAGCGGCAAAAGACAGTCTCCGGGAAAATGAGGAAAAGTTGTACGCGACCCTGCTTTCTGTGGCTGATGGCGTTATTACAGTTGACCGCCATGGGAGAGTAGATCTAATGAACCCAGTAGCTGAAAAATTAACGGGTTGGACACGGCAGGAAGCTTTTGAGGTGCCTTTTGCTAATATCTTTAATATTATTGACGAACACACGAAAGAAAATCATGAAAATCCTGCAAAAGAAGCATTAGCGGCAGGAAAAATAATTGAGCTCAAAGATCCAACTATCTTGATTTCTAAAGATGGGAAAGAAGCATGCATCGAAGATAGTGCGGCTCCCATCAGAGACAAACACGGTCAGATTACTGGTGCGGTGGTGGTATTTAGGGATTGCAGTGAAAAGAGAGAAGAGCAAAAGCGGATAGAATTTTTGAGTTATCAGGACCATCTGACAGGGCTATACAATCGGAGATTTTTTGAAGAAGAACTGCGGCGGCTGGATACTGCCCGGAATCTGCCTTTAACAATTGTGATGGCCGACGTCAATGGTTTAAAAATAATTAATGATGCCTTCGGACACGCCGCAGGCGACTTGCTGCTGGAGACAGTAGCTGAAATCCTGAAGCGGGAGACTCGCGCCGATGATATTATTGCGCGGATGGGAGGAGATGAATTTTTGCTCTTGCTGCCCAAAACCGATTCTTCTGCTGCCCAAAAAATGATTAGGCGAATTAAGGCTGTCACCGATAAACAGACAGTAATGTATTTAGATGTTTCTGTTTCTTTTGGTTGGGCAAGCAAAGAGGCAACGGAGACAGACATCGCGGAAGTTATGAAAAAAGCGGAAGATTTTATGTATCAGAAGAAGCTTTTTGAAAGCTCCAGCAGAAGAAGTGATGCTGTCAAATCAATTTTAAAGACCTTGCACATCAAAAATCCCCGAGAAGAACAGCACTCCAAAAGAGTCAGCAGGCTGTGTGAAGCTCTTGGCCACGCCTATGATTTAAGTGAAGATGAAATTAAGGAGTTAAGAGCCGCAGGAGAACTGCATGACATAGGTAAAATCACCATTGATGAAGTTATTTTGAATAAAGAGGGCGAACTGTCCGTTGCGGAATGGGAAGTAATCAAGCGCCACCCGGAGGCAGGTTTAAGATTACTAACATCAACACTGGAGTTTCAGCCCATTGCCGAATACGCCTTCGCTCACCATGAGCGCTGGGATGGTACCGGTTATCCCAGAGGGCTAAAAGGGGATGAAATCTTATGGAAGGCCAGGATTATGGCCCTTGCCGACGCGTATGACGCTATGACCAGTGAGCGGCCTTATCGACAGGCTTTGAGTGAAGAGGAAGCGATCAGCGAAATCAAGAAAAATGCGGGCACACAATTTGACCCTGCTATCGCCAGGGTGTTTGTGGAAAAGGTTCTCGGCAAAGAATGGTGAACAGACTTCCTTCAGGCTCCACCTCACGATGGACGCCCTTATCCTCTGCTAACGGTCGCACTACATACACCCAGTATGAAACAGAAAAAAGTGAGCCAGCCCTTGATACAGTTTCAAGGCTTTCGGAACATTTTAATGTATCTATTGATTACCTATTAGGTAAAACCACGATAAAAGCCCCCATCGAAACCATCGCCGCCCATCACGAGGGTGATGAGTGGACGGAGGACGAGCTGGAAGACATAGAAAACTTCAAAGATTTTGTGCGGATGAAGCGAGAGAAAAAGTAATTACTTTTCTCGTTACTTTAGTTGAACAATAAGGAGTGACACCAGATGACTGATCGCGAGCTGCTGGAGCTTATCGCAAGCCAGGTAGGCGGGCTTACCAACCAAGTAGATGCGCTTACAAAAGATATGACTGAAGTCAAACAAAACATGGCGACCAAAGACGATCTGGCTTTAGTCAAAGACGAGATAGCTTCGGCTAAAGACGAGATAGCTTCGGCTAAAGACGAGATAGCTTCGGCTAAAGACGAGATAGCTTCGGCTAAAGACGAGATAGCTTCGGCTAAAGACGAGATAGCTTCGGCTAAAGACGAGATAGC
>JAGXSQ010000098.1 GCA_018333395.1 Dethiobacter sp. | reverse complement strand
CATTTAAAATGGTTACATACCATTATCTCCAATGCTAAAGCCTACATTGCTGGAACTTACCATGGCCTGGGACCGAGGCATTTACAGTCGTACTTGGATGAATATAGTTTCCGCTTTAATCGCAGAAAGTTCAAGGGACAGCTGTTTAACAGGCTGCTCAATGCCTGTGTATTAACAGATACTATCACTTACAACGAGCTTGTTGCCGTCTCTCCCTGAGGTAACTTGATACTCAGGTTTATATTTTCAACCTCATAAGTGCTTATTTTCTGCATTCCCGTCCCATTTAGGTTTGTGCTGTATAGTTGAAAATTGTCCCCGCTGACTACATAATATATTTTATTGTTGCTCACATTGGTGTTAATGGCAAGTTGCCCGTTTATTCTCGTAAGCCCGGTTCCATCGGTTTTAATGCGCCATATCCCGCCCTCAAGAGCGCCGAATATAATCCATGGTCCTACAATGTTTAAGTTTCTTGCTCGTAGATTAACGAGCCTTGTCCGCTCGGTTCCGTCCGTTCTGATTTTATAAAAGCCTCTACCTACTGCAACATCAGAATAATAAAGCCACCCATCAGAAAGCGCAAGAGCATCGGCCCTATCGTCTGTTAACCTTGTAAGTCCGCTTCCATCTGTCTTTACTTTATATATTCTTGCATTGCTACTACGATTGATGAAGTATACCCAATCGCCTTCAACATTGATTTTGGTTGCAGATTGACTGACAAGCCGTGTTCGCGAAGTTCCATCCGTTCTTATTTTATGGAGGTTGCCTCTTTCTTGGGGCCAACTGCTATAATATATCCAATCACCTGAGATGAACAGACTTCCAGCAATATCAGAAGCAAGTTTTGTTTCTCCTGTTCCGTCATCCCTTATTCTATAAAAGCCGATTGCGCCGGTTTCTTTTGAAAAATATATCCAACCGTTATATGCTGCGGCAACTCCAAAATTACCTATATTGCCAAATGTTCTGCCCTCTGTCCCTTGAATAATATTTTCCCGCGCTTTAAGCTCACTAAGTATTCTCGATATTACCACAAAAGCCTCGGCGCGAGTAAGGTTGCGTTTTGGTCCAAATGTTCCATCCGGATAGCCTGCAAGCAGCCTGTGTTCCACCGCTGTTGCAACAGATGTTCTGTGACGCTCCGAGATACTGTCTTTATCAGAAAAAGATAAAGAGATGTTTTGTGTTGGGATAAGCCCGATGCCAAGAAGCCTTGTGGTATAAAGTGCCATATCTTCTCTTGTGATGGGTTCGGCGGGTCTGAATCTTATGCCTTCTTCATTTGGCTTTAAGATTCCAAGATGCACTGCCGAATGAATATTATTACGGCTCCACCTTATTCCGACATCGGTAAAGTTTGCTCTTGAAGTGGTAAATTCTGCGGCTCTGATGCCAGTTGTCAGCATCTTTATGAATTGTTCTCTTGTTACAATATCTGATGGGCGCATTGTTCCATCCGGGAAGCCACCGATTACATCGGGGCGCTCAGTGGATACTTCCCTGATAACTCTTTCTGCCCAATGCCCCCGTATATCAGGAAAGGCGTAAGTGTTGCCGGAGAGCAGAAGAATAACGAGGGTTATTAAAAAAATAAGATTAAGCTTTTTCATTTTTTTCCTCCTTTAGGTGTTTCTTTGGATTATATCATGCGTTTTTCTGATACTACAAGGATATATTGTTTGCCCTGGTATTACCGACAGTTTTCTTTAATCTAGGGCGTTTATGCCGCCTGCTCTCTAGCGCAAATGCTGTATACATAATATGAGAATATGCCTAAAAGGGGGCGAAAAGGAGTAAAAATTTTAAAATTAAGACTGATAAAGCCTTATTTTATCGGAGGTTATAGGGTGCGGAACTTTATCGTACTAATACTATGAATATAGTTGTAAGCCAGGCTTTACTAGAATATATAGGCTATATGCTGTACACTACCAGAAGAATCATAGTATCTGTACGACTAAGTTGTCACAGCCCATAAACATTGATGGTTATTGCGCTTTAGGGATGCATACCACTTGCTTTTTGCTCCAATCCAATTCTTTGTGCCGTAGTTTGCGGGATAATCACAGGACAATAATTCCTCAGCTTCAGTTCTTTCTTTAGAGCATTGTTTGCCCATTTTTCAGTAAAACCATTTTTTGTGAGTATAATGTTTTTGTGCCTATCCCATTCACGCTCTTTTCGCCGACTACTGACTGCTAAACTTCCAGAAATTTTTGTTTTATTGACAACCTGCGCTCGGGTCGCATATCCCTGTCCCTCAATTAGTTTCAGTAAAGTTTTGTTAAAAGAATTAGCGATAGCGTTGCTTTTTTCAGTAACTTTACGGGCATCAGGATAAACCTCATTGGCAATACCTTGCCCTAGGGCTAAAATTAAGAACGACTTATTCATACAAGTTCGTATTTTGAAGGAGAACGCCAACAATACTTTTGCCCTTGTCTCGGCAAGTTGAATTCTTTCAAAAAAGTCAGACAAGATATAATAGTTTACAGGTTGAACGTGCGATAAGTTGTGTTGCTCTTTTAATTTAAGGCTTTGTTCCATCGATTTCTTTTGCAGTTCGATATCAACATCTCCAATATGCCTTTTTGATATCAAACCCAGAACGGCATAAAGGTTGATATAGTTTCTGGCAGAATTTTTGGATAAGCCAAATTTATTGGCATAATAGTCGTAACTTATAAAGAAAAGGCTCTCTCCGTCCAATTGATATTTTTCATCCATGCTCATTTTTTCTAACGCATATTGATTGAGCAAAGCCAGTTGCTTCAGGCGAGGCCAGAGTAACTTGTAGGCGTTGGGGTATAAAACATCATAGCGCTGTTGTTCAAACTCCTTAATGAATAATGCATTTCGTTGGTATTTTTCAATCTGCTCAAGGAACCACTTGCTTCTTACATATTCAATGCCGTAGAAATTGCATAATTCTTGAATGGTTGTTGTAAAGTCTGTTTTAAATATGTTCTGGTATAGCCCGATAACGTCGTTGAACGTGTCGCAGCCAAAGCATTTATAATAGAAATACCCGTCTTTGTACTGATAAATATTTGCGCTGGGTGCGTTATCATCATGAAACAGGCAGCGGAAAGTTTTGCCAAGTCCCAGCTCTGGCATGTTAGAAGTGGCAAGTGGGTTCTGCTTTTTCAGAATATCAAGCAATTCCTGGAAGTTTTCAGGATTTTTGTATAAATCTTGCTTAGGGCGTGTTACAAATAAATTGATGCTTTTGTTCTCCGATACTCTGTTTTTACCTATATTCTGTTCTGCTGATTCTGCTTGCACTGATTCTATTTTGCCAACGCTTTTTAATACCTCATCAAGAGAATACCGCTGGCCCTGACCGCCGACAACCTTGACATCAAGAGCGGGCTTTCCATTTTTAAGTGGTTTTTTGTTAGTAGTAGCTGCGACTCTTAGAATTTGGGTAACTAATGTTGCTTTGTCGTCGCACTGGAGCAAATTTTGAAATCGTTTGAGGATTTTCTCTAGCAGTGCTTGGTCCAGTAACGCTTTGTCCAACAGCCAGTAGGCGTGGTAGCCGTTTCCGCTATCTACGATTATACTTGCTGGCAATGGAAAATCCTGAAGTTTCTGCATTAATTCTTCTTTTGAAAAAACTTTGGTTACTGCTTTTGTTCTGGGACACTTAATTTGTGGGTCAAGGTCGGCATAAAGAAAATTATAGGAATGGCAGTACTTCTTGCTAGCCTTGTTATCCAGTTTTGCCTCTGGCCTTAAGGTAGCACACTGAAAATATACATTCAGCGTATTATCCTTATCCATCTTCATTGCGTGCAAAACAGCTTCTTCTATGGTTGTGCAAAACTTCCTGGAACGCGGCCCGCCCCCGGTATCCAACGGACGGATTTCAATTAATTGCTGGTTGGAATTAAATTCTGGGAACAAAGTCTGCAAAAATTCTTGTGCTGTCGTTGGCAGCCCATTATTTATCATAAAAATAGTTATACCTCTTTTTGACTGGCCATGAATGGCTCTGTATTTACCTGCCAGAAAGAGAGGCTTGACGCTTAAGCAATACAGCCAGATATTGTTAAGCACAAAAGCGCCCCCTTGGGCAGATATGTAACCCTGCGAAAGCAGGGCAGGAGATTGTGGGAATATAATGGAACATGATATTTGCAGATTTCAAGTCTAAATTTTACTTTGAAGGTGCTTTTATTTCTCGAGGCGCTTCATCCTAAAAATGGACGCAATAAAAAAATTGTGCCCTGCGTTACTTGGAAGGCGCATCCGATTAGGTATTCCAGATTATACGGCCTGCTGCATATCCCCCTTTACCGTTCTATAGTTAGGAGTACACCCACGGAAAAGCAAAAGTGAATTCATTTAAAAACCCTTTTAAATAAGAAGGGTTTTTTGAAGAAAATGAGTCATTTTGGCTTGGGCAAACCCCAAGCGGGGGGGATTTTGCGGCCTCTTCAAGGGGGTGTGTGTAACACACACACCCCCCCCTAAACAGAGATACATGTAACCAAATTGATTCAAGTTTTTTACTTTTTTACGCAAAAAAACGGAAATATGGTGAGTGTTTTCGAATATTAAATATTCTACGCGTTCCCCTTAAGAACCCAGCGGATAGCGGGTTTGATTCCGTTGTCCGCAGCAGAGTCCTCAACCATCAACTCCTGGAATATGGGGACCATCACCAAGGTGATGTGCCCTGTATTGCAAGTTGTCCTCTTGCCAGTATCAGTTCTTTTGTGGCGATATAATCCGCCGGAACTCCAATTATTAGGCACAAGCGCGTGCCCTTGGGTGGATATGTATCCCTGTGAATGCAGGGCAGGGGATTGTGGGAACATAATGGAATATGATATTTGCAGATTTTAAGGCTGAATGTAATCTTGTTTTAAGGCGCTTTATCCTAAAATTGGCCGCAAACAAAAAAATGTGCCATTCCTTCGCTGGAAGGCACATTCTCGATGTATCTAATAAGCATGAACCAGTCAAAATCTTTATACTGCTTGACGTTCGCTTTGATATACTTGTCCAGTGCGCATGGACTTGGTAATATCCTTGTAATTATTGACGGTCACTTTAATATACTTGCCCAGAGTATTGATGTCTTTATGTCCAGTATAGTGAGCAATCTCATTTGAGGTGTATCCCTCTATTGCAAGATGGGTACAAAATGAATTGCGGAAAATATGCGGCGTAATGCTGAATTCTTCCTGGATTCCTGCGCGTTTAGCGTACTTTAAAAACAATCGGTTTACGGTTTTTAAGGAAATTTTAAGTCCCTTTTCACCACAGAAAACGGGGGTATGGGGTTTCGGGTATTTCAACTGACACTGCATACGCTCCCTATAATAGTCCATTAAGAGGGCGTGCAGGTCTTCATGGATTTGCAGCGTGTCATAGTTAGAGACCTTGCCACGCTTCAACAGGAGAGTTCTTCTTTCGAAATTAATTTGCCCCCAAGTAAGATTGACCGCCTCTTCCCTTCTGGCGCCGGTGAAAGCGTATGTGGCAAGCAATGCCGCGTCCCGATTGGCATTTACATCCCCATCGCGTTTTGCTGCCGTAATGATTTGGCATATTTTATCAAGCGTTAGAAAATGGGGGCTTTGCTCTTTTGGCTGTCGCTTCTGCTTAAACCTGCCCATCAGATTCACTGGGAGGCATTCATTGTCTGCCAAAAAAGCGAAATATTTAGAAAGGCTGTCCATCTTTCTGTCAATTGTGGTATGTTTGAGGCCTTTATTTTGTAGGCTGTTTCTATAGATGGTGATAAATTCAAACTTTATCTTCTCCAAAGAGCTGATTTTTCTCTCTTCTTCAAGGAAGATAAGAAATTTTTCTACATCTGCACCGTAGGCACTTACGGTGCTATTTCTTAAGCCTTCTCCCATTTGTGTATTACGGAAGAAAGCCAGACTTTCATTAAAGGTTTTTGATTTCATATACATTTCCCCTTATCTATATATAATAAACTGCTCTTTCGAGGCAGATAATTCAAACAAGGTCCGAATGGACAGGCAGTACTTTTATGTTTGCTCTTCTGTAAAAGGTCGCAAAAGACTTACTATCTTCTTCTCTCTATGTGTTAATTTTAATAAGTAGACGGACTCTCATCTCTCTTCATCGGGGGGATACATTGCTTTGCCTGCAAGCGGTGATGCCGCATGTTAAGAGGGCCTTTTAGCATTTACAAGGGGATTTGCAGTTTTCAAAGAACTATTTTTGCGATATTCTTGAGCTATGTCCTTATTCTAGAAGAAAGTTGGCAATCTGTCGCGGACATTTTGTCCGATTACTGTTTTAAGAAAAATTTTGCCAGCAAAGCGAAATTTGTTATAATTATGCAAAGCTCAGGATGTGATACACCGCTGTTTTTTCAATACAGTTAGATTTGGGAGTGAGGAAATGGACAGAGAAGACCTGCTGAAACACAAACTCATTTTTGAGTCGTTGGGGAGAGACTATTTCAAAATTCGCCACAAACCTGATGAGATGAATGTTTTAGGCAATGTGCTATATAACAACCTAACTTTTCACCAAGAACAATTCGCAAAAGACCTGCCCAAAAACCCTAAAGTGTTTCATAAATACCTCGCCCACCTTATATATCAAAAAGGTGTTAATTACTCCGATGTATGGAAAGCAGCTGGCATCGATAGTTCAATTTTTTCAAAGTATATTTCTGGTAAGCGGAGTCCGGCAAAGGACACCCTGTTGCGCATCATATTTGCACTCGAACTTTCTCTGGATGAAGCCGTCGAACTCTTAAAACTAAACGGCATGGCATTTGATGAAAATAGCATACGGGATAATGCTTTTTGGTATTGCCTCAAAACAAGATTTTCTTTAGATGATACAATAGAGTTCCTAAAGTCTTATCAAATTGTTGTCTTTGCGTAAAAAAGCAGAAAGCAACACATGTTCTCATTTAGAAAAAGTCTCGTGGTAAATTTTTTTGACGATAAAAAAGGGATTTCAAAACTGCTGTAGAAAAAAATTATAGTAGTGAAGCATAAAGGGAAATAGGGTTACTCAACAGGAACTCGGCTTGTGGGTCTGACTGATGTCCTATAAAATAAAAAGCATCGCGCCAAAAGCGCGATGCTTTAAGAGACAATACAGAGCAGACCTGTAAGCCGAGTTCTGTTCCCCTTGCGGGGCGGCAGCCATCTCTCTAGGATGACAGTTACCTGTCACCTCCAGCAACCTAACCCGGGAGATCGGCGGGCCACGTCAACTCTCCCCTATTCGGTCTTGCTCCGGGTGGGGTTTACCTAGCCAGCCAGTCACCTGGCT
>JAGXSQ010000097.1 GCA_018333395.1 Dethiobacter sp. | reverse complement strand
CTGACAGCAGACGTGCCGCTTCTGCAAGGTCAAGGCCGAGCAAGGCCAGCACAGCGCCGGTGGCCACAGTGTTGGCCATAATCCGGCCACCGGCGGCCCGTGCCAGCGTGCCAAGTTGTATCGCGATACCGCGCTCCTCATCACTAGCGGGCAACGCAAACACGTCCGGGTCAAAGACAATACGGCCTGTCGTGACCAGTTTTTCCCGGTGAAGCAGGTACGTCTCTTCGTTGAGCGCTACCAAAATCTCTGTCGTTGTAGCGGTGGACCAAGGCGTTTCTGCTTCCACGCATAGCAGGGAAAAGTTATGACCGCCGCGCACTCGCGACATGTAGTCTTTGGTTGTCAACACACCGTAGCCTTCCCGGGTGAGCGTCTTGCCAAGCAGATAGGCAATGGTATCCATGCCTTGTCCTGCCGCGCCGCCAACGAGTATGTTCATCCTTTCCACCTCTTTCTTGTTGTTTAATTATTTTTTCGCTAAATACAGGATAAATCCTCCAGCTAAAAAAAATAGCAGATAAAAAAGGTTTTCTGGCGAAACTGTCGAACTTACGTCAGGTGAACTGTGATGGTTGTGGTGCTAATGAATTTGCCTGCAGGCACGGATTGGAGTGACCGGCAGCATGATTGAGATGCAGCAGATATCTATGGTCTATCCCAATGGCGTGGAAGCGTTGAATAATGTCAGTCTGTCTATGGAGCGGGGGGAATTTGTCTTTTTTGTCGGTGAAAGCGGAGCCGGTAAGTCTACGCTGGTCCGTCTGCTTTGCCGGGAGTTTCTGCCAAGCTCCGGCAGCATCAGTATTAATGGACGAGACATTACCCGCCTGAAGCGACGGGAAGTCCCCCTGCTCCGGCGCAACATCGGTGTCGTCTTTCAGGATTTTCGCCTGTTGCCGAGCCGTAACGTCTATGATAATGTAGCTTTTGCCATGCAGGTGGTAACTGCTCCCGGCCGGGAAATACGCCGGCGTGTGCCGGAGGCGCTGGAAATGGTGGGGCTTGCCAGTAAAGCGAAGATGAAGCCGACAGAGCTTTCCGGCGGCGAGCAGCAACGCGTTTGTTTGGCTCGGGCTATCGTCAACAAGCCGGTCCTGATTGTCGCCGATGAACCCACCGGCAACCTGGACCCGAGGACTTCCATGGACATTGTGGCGTTGCTCATGGATATCAATATACGGGGGACGACGGTCGTCATGGCGACACACGACCGAGAAGTTGTAAATGCGCTCCGACGGCGTGTAGTTGTCCTTGAAAGTGGCCGGGTCGTTCGCGATGAGCGGAAGGGAGCCTACTGTTAACATGTTTAGATCGTGGGGCTATTGCTTGCCGGAGGCATTTCGCAGTATTGTGCGCAACTCTTGGATGAGTTTCGCCTCTGTTGGAGCGGTGGCGGTCACCCTGTTTATCCTAGGCAGTTTTATGTTGCTGAATGTTAACGTGGAGTACCTAACCAATCAAATCAAGGGTCAGGTGGAAATTATCGCCTATGTGGACGAGGTGCTCTCTGGTGCAGAAGTGGACAGGCTGCGCGTTTCTCTCATTCAGATGGACAGAGTCGAAGAGGTTCGTTTCGTTTCCCGGCAGGAGGCCTTGCAGCGCCTAAAAGAAGACCTGGGAGAGGAAATGGTAGCCGGTTTCGAGGCTGATGGGCGCAACCCCTTGCGCGATTCCTTTGAAATTAGGGCTATTATCCCCGAAGATATTCCGCAGGTAGCAGCTGAGCTTGAGGCCATGCCGGGCATCGCCCGTATTGACTACGGCACGGCAGTGGTAGAGAAGCTTTTTCGCTTTGCCGGCGCAGTTAGATGGGTGGGACTTTTCTTTATGGGTGGCCTGACTTTGACGGCACTGTTTTTGATTGCTAATACCATTAAGCTGACGGTTGCCGCCCGCTCGACAGAAATTATGATTATGAAATTTGTGGGCGCCACGGAGTGGTTTGTTCGCTGGCCGTTTCTCATCGAAGGGCTCGCCCTTGGTTCTTTTGGCGCACTTCTTCCTACACTGGCGCTGATTTACCTTTATGGCCAGACGGTAGCTGTGGCGCAGGTTCACCTGAATTTTCTGCCGCTTGTGCCGCCGCAGGAAATTGTTTGGCATCTGGCGAGGATTTTGCTTTTGCTTGGTACCGCGATCGGGGGAGCGGGTAGTTTGCTTTCCATGCGGCGCTTTTTGAAGGCTTAAAGTTGGGGGGAGGAAGAGGCTTGCTAAGAACAAAACCTGTAGCAGTCATCTTGCTTATGGCCATGCTTTTGTTTGTGACCGCCGTACTTCCGGCGTTTGCTAACAATAACCGGATTGAGGATATGAGAGACGAACAGGAGGCTCTCCGGCGGCAGATCAGACAGAACCAGTCTGAAATAAGGGAGTACAAAGAACAGGAAACGACCTTGGAGAGGGAGCTCCGCTCTCTGGAGCGCAATATAAATGTTACACAAGCGGAAATCCGTTCCCTGGGCCGCAGAATCAGCGTCGTTGAAGGTGAGATGGGCATTGCTGAGGAAGAATTGGAGGCTGCTGAGGCGCGGATTACGGAGATGGACCGGTTGCTGGCTATTCGCCTGCGGGCTATTCACGAGAACGGGCAGGTTAGCTACCTGGAGGTGCTGTTTAGCAGTGCAACATTTACTGAATTTTTGACACGGTATAACAATCTGCAATTGATCATTGGCGAGGACAGGGATCTGCTTAGTCAGTATCAGGAGGAGCGGGCGCGTGTTGCAGAGCTGAAGGAGGGCCTTGAGACAAGGCGGCAAGAACTGCTGGGCTTGCGCCGGGATAACGTGCTCCAGACAGAAGCGCTGGCTAAAAGAACAGAGCAGCGCGAGAGGATGCTAGTTGCGGCTAGGCATGAGATTGAAGCGCGCGAAGAAATGGTCGATAAGCTGGAAGCGGAGACCAGAAAGCTTGACCGTATGATCGAAGAGTCTCTGGCGCGGCAGAGGAATGCCGGCGGCCACCGCGGCACCGGCCAATATGTCTGGCCTGTTCCGGAATTTGGTCCGGAGTGGATTACCTCAGGGTTTGGCTACCGCGTTAACCCTATAACGAGGCGTGCGCGCCAATTCCATGGCGGTGTAGACATAGGGATCCCACATGCTCGCTGGGCTGGCTCACGCTTTTTTAACGGTGAGCCGGTAAATGTGGTGGCCGCGGATGACGGCGTTGCATATATCCACAGAATGGCCGGCGGTTTTGGTAACCTGGTGATTGTTGACCACGGCGGCGGCATCGTTACGGTCTACGCTCATAACCATTCTTTCCTGGTCGCCAATGGCGAAAATGTGCGGCGCGGCCAACCCATCGCTACCGTGGGCTCCACCGGATTTTCCACCGGACCGCACCTGCATTTTGAAATCCGGATCAACGGGCAAAGGGTTAACCCGCTCCCCCATATAAACTGACCGAAATAGGACAGGTAACGCAAAAAAAGCTTGGCTAGCCAGGCTTTTTTTGTCAAGAAATATCCTGTAGATTATCAGGTTCAATATAGGTATAATAAATTTGGCGAGAAAACGGCTGAAAGTTGGTGTCTGTCGGTGAAAAGAAGAGTAGTGATCCTACTGGTGGCACTGCTTGTTTTTAGCAATCTGGTGACCTACCATGTGGCCAGCACAGATAAAAGAGCTCTCTCTCCCCCTCTGCTTCCCTCTGCTCAGGAAAAGACCGACAGGGAAAGGCTCGCGCCTCTGCTGGAGGTGTTGGACGTCCTCTCGGAGAGCTATGTAGAGGAAGTTTCAGTAGAAGAGCTGGTCAATGCGGCTATCCAGGGTATGGTTGACAAGCTCGGTGACCCGCAGACTAGTTTCCTGGATGAAGAGAACTGGGAAGAAATGATGATTAAAGCAACCGGAGCTTTTTCCGGTATCGGTATTGAAATCACCTCTTCTGCTAACTACATCACCATTATTGCCCCCATTAAAGGTACCCCCGGAGAGCGGGCGGGTCTGCTGGCTGGCGACCGAATCCTGGAGGTAGACGGGCGCGACTTAACCGGCGCCTCCATCATGGAGGCAGTCAAACTTATCCGAGGCCCGGAAGGGACAAAGGTTAACTTGAAAATCCAGCGGGAAGGCGTTGCCGAGCCGCTTGCTTTCGAGATTGTCCGTGGCAATATCCAGAGGCCTAGCGTCTTCCCCAAGATGCTGGAAAAGAGCATCGGTTACCTCCAATTAACCACCTTCGGTGAACAGACGAGCCACGACTTTAGAGCGGCGTTGCTGGATCTGGAGAATCAGGGCCTACGCGGCCTAATTTTAGACCTGCGTGGAAACCCGGGTGGCTTGCTTAATGAAGCTATTAAAGTGGCGCGGGAGTTACTCCCGGCCGGGCCGATCACTCACGTTGTCGACCGAAATGATAAAATCATCAATACCTACCACTCTTACGGTGTCGTCAAACCTTATCCGATTGTAGTGCTGGTAGATGGCGGCAGTGCTTCAGCGGCGGAAATCATCGCCGGCGCCTTGCAGGACAGCGGGGCTGGTATTCTGGTTGGGACCACGACTTACGGCAAAGCGACCGTCCAGCAATTGGAAGAACTTCCCGGGAATACCGGACTCCGCTACACGGTGGCCAAATACAGAACTCCCAACGGGCGGGACATCAACGAAGTGGGTTTGGAGCCTGACGTAGTGGTGGAGTTACCGGACATCTTCTTTGCCGCACGCCACCCTCTTACTGTTGATTTGCAACCGGGAGACAAAAACAATAACGTCCTCTTTCTGCAAAAAAAACTGCACAGACTAGGTTACAAAGTAGAAGAGAACAGTCTGTTTGACGGTGCCACAGAGCGGGCTGTACGCGCCTTTCAGCGCAGTCAGAGTCTGCCGGAGAGCGGACGGGTACACTATGAAACTAGGCGGAGCCTGCGGGGTGAGATTGATAAGCTGCTGGAGCAGTCAGATGCACAGAAACAGAAAGCAGTAGAGATTTTGCTGGAAAAAACTAAGAGGATCAATTAATGGCATTTTTGACCTTGGCCCGTCTTTTTCTGGAAACCTATTTCCTCTTCCTGACGAATATCTTGTTCTGGCTTGTCCTGCTGCTAGCAGCTTTTCAGTACCAGCGTTTAAGCCTTACGGAAATTCAGCTTTTCGGCCGGGCTAGGCATTCTTTTTGGCGACAGACGGCCTATTCTGCGTTATTTGGCTTGGCGGGCGGCCTGCTGGCCAGTGTTATGATCGTCTTTTTTGGCATTCCATTGCTGGAAATAGGCATCGCTTATGTCTGGCCGTTGGCGATAATGCTTTTGCTGATCCATCCCCGCTACCTTTGTTTTGCCTATGCCGGCGGGCTTGTGGGCGTTTTTTCGGCTGTACTCCAGCTTCTTGAGCGCTATTGGCCGGCGATTTCTACCGGGTTGCTCTCCGGACTTGCGGACATCCACATTGCGGGTCTTCTGGCGCTGATCGGGATCCTGCACCTGACGGAAAGCTTTCTGATTGCCGTTAGCGGACATCTGTTCGCCAGCCCGATTTTTTTAAAGACGAACCAGGGTGTAGTTGGTGGCTTTACGTTACAGCGGTTTTGGCCGCTGCCTCTGGTAGGGTTGCTGGCGATGACCCTGCCTGAAGCGGCCGCCGCCACAGCAGGTGCTGTACCCATGCCGGAGTGGTGGCCTATTTTTGCCAGCCGCACTGTGCCTGACGCGGGTGAGACGCTGATGTATCTGTTGCTACCCATCGTGGCTGGCCTGGGTTATGGCGATATAGCTGTCTCAACAACACCACGCCGCAAAAGCAGGTCTTCTTCTCGCAACCTTAGCGCCTATAGCCTACTCCTGCTGGCGGTGGCCTTCCTAGCCTTCCGTCTACCGGCGCTCACCATCTTGGCTGCCCTCTTTGCTCCTCTTGGCCACGAGTTTCTGATTATGATGGGCAACAAAAAGGAATTTGCCGGCCAGGCACTATACGTTTCGCCTCCGGTCGGCGTCAGAGTTCTCGACATCTTTCCGCGCTCTCCCGCTGCCGCCGCCGGCCTTGTCCCGGGCGATGTCTTGTTAGCTGTTAACGGCATGCCGGTGGAGAGGCAGCTGTTTTATGACTCGCTACGGCAGGCCGGGGCGG
>JAGXSQ010000096.1 GCA_018333395.1 Dethiobacter sp. | reverse complement strand
TCTTTACCGTAAGGCCAATCTGCCCCCAGCGCATCGCGAGGTTTCTGTTGACCAAGCCATCCTCATCCTGCAACGTCAAGGTTATCTAATTACTGCTCCAGCGCTCTCTGCTTAACGTTTTGCAATACTGCCTGACGGCCATTTCCAGGTGGTCTGCTTTTTTGTTTCCTTTTTGGTGGTAGTGTGAAATCATAGTGTTTCAAACTTTTTATCTCTGAGACATAACAAGGAATTCTTTGGGTCGGCCACAGATTATTTCACTGCAACCGAAAATGAAGAGAGTATTGCGGATTCCCGGGGGCACATTCCAGATAAACCTAATGGAGCGTTGCGGCGGATCGACAACTTCAAAGCCGACTAGCTGCGAGGGCTGAAAAAATTTTGCCCAGCACGGTGTCAGAAAGAAAAAAGCCTGGGAGACAGGAGCGGAAAAAATAACCTTGATAAAGGTGCGTGGAGCTAGAATCACAAACCCATTCGACACAGGCAGTGCTTCGCCTGTCGGCCCGAGGAATTCCACAAACAGCACGCTGGGGACGCCGGGAATCACTTCGGGGAAAGAAATCATCTTTGGCCAAAACAATTTCCGCCTGCTAAGGGCACTGCGCTGTTTTCCCGGGTTGGGTTCTCGTAATATTTTCCTTGCCCTAGGCGGATGTGACTTGCGTTTATTTTGTTCTGTAGTCATTAACGTCACCTTTTTCGCTCTTTGTCATTTAGTATATGGGATCACAGCGCGATAAGTGACATGTTAAGCAGTAAATTAATAAGGGTATAATTATGCTCCTTAACGGTTTGAACAGCCCGGTTGGAAGCAGGGCGGCGGTGAGATGGCCAAGAAGCAGGCGGATTTAAAGGTTTTCGAGCCTTTAACGCCTTGGACACCCCGGTAATAGTGCCTCCAGTTCCTATGCCTGATACCAGTATGTCCACCATGCCCGGTGGCGTTAAAATTAGGGGATGTTTAAGATTTTTGCGGGATAATAATAAACTGTAAATGGTTTGCCAGGAATCTGGGGAACTATAAAAAGAGGAGGCCAAACCATGGCGGAGCCGTCCCGTCCCGATGAGGCGCTTTTAAGCCGCCTGTATCAGCAGGTGAGCAGGTTATTGCAGGAGATTGATAAATTTAACATGGCGGAATATATGGAGTTATTAAATAACCCGCGCCGCTTCTTTTGGCTCAACTTTCTGGGTGGTCTGGCCCGCGGTTTGGGGGCAGCACTGGGAGCGACGATTTTAGCTGCTTTCGCTATCTATATCCTGCAACGGGTGGTGGTGCTTAATGTGCCGATTATTGGTGGCTTTGTGGCTGAAATCGTAAGGATAGTCCAAAACAAAATGCAGTAGGGAGGTTGTCCATGAGAGATTTAGGACGGCGCCAGCGGCAACTGGAAAAGCTACGCGCCGAGTTGCTGTCACAGTTAAAAAATGCCGATAAGCAGTACCGGGATCAACTGCCCGATTAAAATTGCACCGGAGGCCTCGCTGTGGTAAAATAATGGCGAATCACACCATAGGGGGGTGAAGGCCGTTTTCTACCTGTTTGTTTTCCTTGTATTGCTAGCAGATCAATTGACCAAGCTGCTGGTTGTCCGCTCGATGACCCTGGAACAAAGTATACCTGTAATAGAAAGTGTCTTCCACCTGACTTATGTCCACAATCCCGGAGGCGCTTTTGGAATACTCGCCTATCATACCTGGTTTTTTATCGTGGTAACGCTGGTGGTGGCGGTTATGATTTTGTTTCTTTTGCGCCAGTTCCAGCCGATGAGCTATTGGCTGACGTTAGCTCTGGCTTTGCAGCTTGGCGGGGCGCTGGGCAATTTGGTTGACCGGATACGCCAGAGTTATGTGATTGATTTTCTTGATTTTCGCTTTTGGCCGGTTTTTAACTTGGCTGACACGAGCATCGTCGTCGGCATTTTTCTTTTGCTTTGGCAGCTAGTACGGATGCCCCAGGAGAAAGGAGCCTGACATGTTTCCTGTACTTTTCCGCATCGGTGATTTTTCTATCCACGCCTATGGTGTGTTGTTGGCCCTGGCCTTTGCCGTCGGCATCTTTGGGTTGGGTCGCTCGGCCCGCAAAGCCGGACTACCTGAGGAGAAGATGTTTGATATGTCGCTGTGGATTATGGTCGCCGCTGTTTTTGGCTCAAGACTGCTTTATATTCTGATTAAGTGGCCGGTTTACGTAGCTGACCCCTGGGCTGTGTTTGCTGTGCGCAGCGGCGGCCTTTCTTTCCATGGCGGCCTAGCGGGAGGCATTCTAGCCGGCCTGTGGTATACGCATCGGCACAGGCTGCCTCAAGGCAAAATTGCCGATCTGGTTGCGCCTTATGTGGCCTTGGGTTATGCCATGGTGCGCATTGGTTGTCTGCTAAACGGGTGCTGTTTTGGCCGGCCTACTGCTATGCCCTGGGCCTTGCCGGTGGCGTACATGGACCCGACTCTTCGCCACCCTACCCAGTTATATGCTTTTTTAGCTATGCTGTTCATCTTTCTGTTTTTGCTGTACCGCAAACAACATACCCGCTTCCATGGACAGCTCTTTCTGGAATTTATTGTTTATTATAGTGTCTACCGCTTTTTCGTTGAATTTTATCGTGAGACGGATGTGTTTCTGGGCGTTCTGACACTAGGGCAGGCGTCAAGCTTGGTGGTGGCTGTCGGAGCTTTTGTCGCCATACGCATCTGGCCGCTTGGCCGGAGGGAGCGGGCGTGACCAGCCGGGTTGTCGATGACAGCCTGGCGGGAGAACGCCTCGATGTGATTGTGGCTCGTTTGGCGGGGCTTAGTCGTGCCCGGGCGCAAAAACTGCTAGCTGAGGGTTTGGTCACCGTAGACGGCCTGCAACGCAAGGCTAATTACCGCGCCGTCGCCGGGGAGCGCCTAGAGATGGTGATCCCGCCGCTGCGGGTGCCGGAAATTCTACCCGAGGATATTCTGCTGGAGATCCTTCACGAAGACGAAGATGTCCTAGTACTGAACAAGCCGCAAGGACTGGTAGTCCACCCGGCAGCCGGACACAGCAGTGGCACACTGGTCAATGCGCTGCTCCATCACTGTCCCGTTCTGTCGGGTGTAGGGGGATACGCCCGCCCGGGCATTATCCACCGTTTGGATAAAGATACCTCGGGTGTGCTGGTTGTTACCAAGAGTGACCGCGCCCACCTTTTCTTGGCCGGACAGTTTAAGGAGCACAGTGTGACGCGGGAATATGTGGCTATCGTGCACGGCAACATGGCTGCGGAGCAGGGCGTTATCGATGCGCCCATCGCCCGCCACCCCAGGGAGCGCAAAAAAATGGCCGTAGCAGCACCCGGTAGCGGGAGGCGCGCCGTCACCCGCTACCGAGTGCTGGAACGTTTCGATGCGTTTATGCTGCTTGCTCTGCGCCTGGAGACAGGACGTACGCATCAGATTCGCGTACACCTGGCAGCCATTGGACATCCTGTTGTCAATGACCCCGTCTATGGTCCAAAGAAAAGCAAGCTCCGGGCAGACTGCCGCCCTGTTCGCGCAGGCGAAAGCGGAGGACAGGCGTTGCACGCCCGGTTGCTCGGCTTTCGCCACCCGGCTGATGGCCGTTATGTGGACTTTTCTGCCGAGCCGCCACAGGAGTTTCGGCAGCTGCTGTCAGAATTGCGCAGGAAGAAAGCAGGAGGGGCTGCCCATGCGAGCCAAAAAGCAGATTATGGATGCGGAGACAATCCGCCGCGCCCTGACCAGAATCGCCCATGAAATTGTGGAGAAGAACAAAGGTGTTACAGGTTTGGTTTTAATTGGCATTCGTACCCGCGGCGTGCCTCTGGCCGAGCGGATCGCCCGTAAAATCGCTGTTATTGAAGGAGCTGTGCCGCCGGTAGGCTTTGTCGATATCACTATGTACCGGGATGACCTCTCCTCTTTCGAGGAGCAGCCTTTTTCTGCCGGGACAAAAATCAACTACCCGCTTACCGGTAGCAAAGTAATCTTGGTGGACGATGTGCTCTACACCGGGCGTACTATCCGGGCGGCGATGGACGCCCTGATGGACCTTGGCCGTCCCCAGTCTATCCAGCTGGCGGTGCTGGTGGATCGCGGTCACCGGGAACTGCCTATCCGTGCCGACTACGTGGGGAAAAATGTTCCTACCAGCAGCCTGGAGAGTATCGCTGTGATCCTGGAGGAAGTAGACCATGAACCTGACGAGGTGCTGATTATGGAAGCGGAGCATTAAAGGAAAGGAAAAGGCACTGTGAACTGGAAGTCTGAACTAGACGGCAAAACGTGGCTTAGCTATTCCATCAGTGTCTGGGACGACATTCGCAAAAGCTCGGCAGAGAAAGAGATGGCGCATCCTGCGCTTTTTCCGGTCCAACTGGCGGAAAGGCTGGTTCGTATTTTCAGCCGGCCGGGGGAAACAGTGCTGGACCCATTCTGCGGAACCGGCACTGCGCTTGTGGCCGCCCAGCGGCTCGGCCGCCGGGCCGTGGGGCTTGACATTTCGGCAGAATACCTGGCCCTGGCCGAGAAGCGTCTGCGGGAGGAGGGCGCAGAGGGTTACCGGCTACTTTTGGCTGATGCACGACAGCTGGGAGAGATGCTCAAAGAGACGGTCGGGTTCTGCGTTACCTCCCCCCCTTACTGGGACATCCTGAATCAAAAAAGAACTGCTGACAAACGGGAGCGGCGTCACTACGGAAACCTGGATGAAGACTTGGGTCTAATTGGGGATTATCAGGAATTTTTAGACACGCTGGTCAGTGTGTTCCGTAGCGTGTACGGGTTGTTGCGGCCGCGCGCTTACTGTTGCATAATAGTCATGGATTTGCGCAAAAAAGACTGTTTTTTCCCGCTGCATATGGACTTGGCTGGTGCATTGAAAGCGGAGGGTTTTACCCTTGATGACCTGATCATTTGGGACAGGAGGCGTGAGTATAACCGGTTGCGGCCGCTGGGTTATCCGCATGTTTTTCGGGTCAATCGGGTTCATGAGTATCTCCTGATTTTCCAGAAAAGATGACTTGCCCGTCAAAATTTTCAGCAAAACAAGGAAAAAGACCGACAGGGAAGAATTAAACAGCAAAACTCTAGAGGGAGCAGCAACTCGTATGCCGGGACGACTTAGCGTTCAAATACAAAGAGGAGGGGTGGCAGATGTCCGTTCAGGGACAGTTTCTGAAGACGGTGGAAGAATATATCCGGCCGCTGACTTACCCGGTAGCTGTAAAGCTGTTGAAAGAGGGAGAGGTTTTCCCGGAAAAGACAAGGTTCCCCCGACAAGTAACCGGCTATGGCTGGGCTCTCTGTCAGGGCGTGGCTATGGCACGACGTGTAGGCTGGAAAGTAGGCTTTACACGGTGCGACCATTCCTGCGTTGTAGCAATGATGATTTTCGGCCACGAAACGGCGCCGGAGCTGGTGGAAAGAGGCGAGATTATCTACCCTTATTATGCGGGAACGCCGGAGGCCGGGAAAAGAACGCAAGAGAATACCCCGCGCCTGTCGCTCGGGGAGGTTAAGGGAGTAGTGATGGCTCCCCTGAGCCGAGCCGACTTTACTGCCGATGTGGTCCTGGTCTATGGCACCCCGGCACAAATCATCCGCCTGGTGCAGGGAGCGTTATACCGCCATGGCGGGCGGATAGACTCTAGCTTCACCGGCCGCGGAGCGTGTGGCAGCGAGATTGTTGTTCCCTACCAGACACAGGAATGCAAGGTAGTCATGCCCGGCGGGGGTGAGCGCGTTTTTGCCCATACGGCTGACGACGAAATGGTCTTTGCCGCACCTGCCAGTAAGCTGGAAGAAGTAGCGGCAGGAGTGGAAGCTACCCACAAAGGGGGCATAGCGCGTATCCCGACACCGTTTCTCGGTATGCGTGGCAAGCCCGTTTATCCGGAGGAGTATAATGAAGTAGCAAGACTTTTTGGTATGGAGGAATAACAGCGCGCTCGCCATGATCCAAGCGTAATATGGGGAGGCAAACTGAAAAAGCGGGGGATGTGATAGTGTGACGGAAGTGACGTCCCCGTGGCTGGGTGCTTACCCCGAAGGGGTAAGGCCGCACCTGGAGTACCCGGTACAGCCGCTCGGCAGATTCCTTGAACAAGCGGCGGAACGTTACCCGGAACAGACGGGCTTGGTTTTTTTTGGTAAAAAGACCAGCTATAAGACACTACTGGAGAAGGCAGAACGCTTTGCCAGTTCCCTGATATCTCTTGGTGTAAAGCAGGGCGACCGGGTGGCGCTGATTTTGCCCAACTGTCCGCAGTTCGTGATCACCTACTTTGGCATTCTTCGTCTGGGCGCGGTTGTTGTCCCTGTTAACCCGCTCAGCGTGGAGCGGGAGATAGCAAAGCACCTGCGGGATACGGGTTGCCGGGTAGCTGTTTGCCTTGATGCGCTGGTGGGCAAACTTGCCGCGGTACGCGAGGAGGCGGGCCTCGAGACCTGCATTGTTACCGGGCTACAAGACTATATGCCGACCATGGCGGCCCTCAGATACAGGCACGAACTACGCCGTAGAGGGGGCGTGCCAGATTTGCCATCGGGGCTAGGCCTGGTGGCTTTAACAGATTTACTGAACAGGGAACGAGCTGTTTTGCCGGAGGTAAGCATCGACCCGCAACAGGATCTTGCTGTTCTGCAGTTTACTGGCGGCACGACAGGTACACCGAAGGCGGCCATGCTGACACATTACAATCTGGTAGCCAACACTCTGCAGATTAAGGAATGGTTTGTGGGCGGCAAGACTGGCCGAGAGGTTTTTTTGGGCGCGCTGCCCTTTGCTAATGCCTACGGCATGACGGTGGTGATGAATTTCGCGGTGTCATTGGCTGCCACGCTGGTGGTGCTGCCGCGTTTTGCGGTGTTGGAAGCGTTGCGGGCGATACAACGGTACAAGGTTACTATTTTCCCGGGCACTCCGGCGATGTATATGGCTGTTAGTACCCACCCGAAAACGAGTTTCTATGACCTTTCCTCGGTCCGGGCCTGTATCAGCGGTGCTGCTGCTCTATCAGCGGAGGTGGCCGACCTGTTTGAGAAGATTACCGGTGGCTTGCTTGTAGAAGGGTATGGTTTAACGGAAGCTTCTCCGGTGACACACTGCAACCCGTTTTTCGGCGAGAGGAAGGCTGGCAGCGCCGGCCTGCCGCTACCGGATACGGAGTGCCGAATTGTTGACTTGCAGCATGGTACCAAGGAGTTATCGGCGGGTGTAGCGGGGGAGCTTATTATCCGCGGCCCGCAGGTCATGAAGGGCTACTGGAACAGGCCGGAAGAAACGGCGGACACGTTGCGTGAAGGCTGGCTGTATACAGGCGATATCGCTCGTTTGGACAAATCTGATTTTGTGTATATTGTGGACCGAAAGAAAGATTTGCTTATCTCCGGGGGCTACAACATCTACCCACAGGAGGTGGAGGCCGTTTTGCTGGAGTTGCCGCAAATTGCCGATGTGGCCGTAGTCGGACTCCCTGACAGCTTCCAGGGTGAGAGGCTAAAAGCTTTTCTTGTTTTGAAAGAAGGAGCGGCTATCAGTAAAGAAGAAATCCTGGAGCATTGTCAGCAGCGCCTAGCAGCTTATAAAATCCCCCAACTGTTTGAATTCCGGTGTGACCTGCCCAAGATCATAGTGGGAAAAACATTGCGGCGCATCCTGCTGGAGGAGGAAAGAAGCAAGCCGTAGGACATGAAGTGTTAAAAGCAGCATAGCGCCAGTTTTACCGGCAAAAATAAGACCACGAGCATGTCTGGCAGGGAGTGTGGTCTTGTGGCGCTGGAATTACTCTATCGTACTGTTTTTCTGTACCTGACAGTTTTGGTGGCGGTCCGGATTATGGGTAAGCGGGAAGTAGGACAGCTGTCTGCTTTTGACCTAGTGGTGGCTATTATGATCGCAGAGCTGGCGGCTATGTCGGTGGAGCAGATAGATTTGCCTATTTATTTTGGCGTTATCCCTATCTTTACACTCGTGACGCTGGAAATCGCACTTTCCTGGCTGAGTTTGAAAAGCCACACACTCCGCGGCATTGTGGATGGCTCTCCTAGCATCGTGATTGCCAACGGCAAGATCAAGGAGAAGGAACTGCGCAAACTCCGCTACAATGTTTCTGATTTACTTGGTCAGTTGCGTGAAAAAGACGTGGCGAACATTGCCGATGTGCAATACGCCGTGTTGGAAACGTCGGGAGAGCTTAGCGTCATGCTTAAAGCGGACAAAAGGCCGTTAACCGCAGCGGACTTAGCGTTGCCGGTACAGTACGAGGGCTTACCGTCACCGTTAATCTTTGACGGTTGCCTCCACCGCCAAAACCTAGCTAAGCTGCGCTTAGACGAGGGTTGGCTGAGAAAAGAACTGGAGAAATATGGCGTATCCAGCCCACAGGAAGTGCTTTTTGCCAGCCTTGATTGTCAGGGCAAGCTGTACGTCAGCGAAAAAGAAAAGCCAGAGTAGGTGTCTGGTAGGAGAGTTATTATTCAAACGTGACGCCGGACTTACCACTTGAGGAAACCAAGTGAATCCAAGTTGTGCCCGGCGCAAAAACGAGATCCACGCCGTTTACCGTATACCTGGTGGGCGTTGCAGCCTCCCTTTTTCTCCAGGACAGAGGGAAAGCCTGCCCGTTGGTGAAGTAGTAGCCGTTCCCCCTCCCAATCAGGGACATGTCTAGACGCTCGGAGTCAGGTTCTTCCGGTTTGATATCGATAAACTGAACTACCAGGTTACTGGCGGCTAACTGTTCTCCTTCGGCATCAAGGTGCGGCTTTCCGTTTTGCGAGCGCAGGTATACCCCACGCTGCTGGTCAAAGACATACTCGGAGCGGGCACCTCCGGAATAGGCGATTTGCACTTGCAAAGCGGAATCCCCGCCTTGCTTCGGTGGAGCGCCTGTCCTGAAGATCGGCTCCCGTTCCCTTGAAGGCAGGTAACGCAGCCGTTCTCCGGCCGCAAGAAGCCGGTCCATATTGGAATACAGGTTATGCGGAGCCCGGCGTTCACGTTTGCGGAAATAGCCTTGACTGTTAGAAATCTCGTTGATGTGAGCTATTTTTAGTTCACGCAGAGCGGCCTCTCCGCGTGGCGAGGAGCCGCAGTAGGCCAAAATCCCGCCGTGCTCCAGCGCCAAGACGGCGAAAGAAGGCCGAACACTGCGCACTGGCCCGATATCCCCTGAAAACCGGTGGCCGAAGACGGCCAGCAGGCGAGTTAGTCCACCTTCCACCGGAACCTCGTAAACGAGGCAGGCTTGCGTCAAACCCGATTGAGGTCTCGCTGGAGGCGCGTTATCCAGGGCTACCAGTAACGGGCGGGCCAGAGCGGTTCCTTCCGGTATCGCCCGTCCACAGAACCGGCAAGGTTCGGTAGGTACGGCAGGCTTTTCCGGGGCGGTGGCAACCGGCTGCGTGGGCGTCGGAGGAACGCTGCCGCAGCCAACAGTAATTAACAACAGGGCTAGTATGTAAGGGGCAATTTTTTTCATGATCCTTCCTCCCAAGATGCTTTTTGTTCGCCGGCAAAGACTTTGGAAACAGGTGAGTGAGGGTGAAAAAACCGCTGTTTTTTGCCCAGGAGCTGCTGTCCGCTGCGCTGCCTCCGGGAGGCTATGCTGTAGATGCTACCTGTGGCAATGGTCAGGACACCGTTTTTTTGGCTAACTTGGTAGGCCCTTTCGGTCGCGTCTTAGCCATGGACGTTCAGGAAAAAGCCGTGGAGAACACACGTAGACTACTGGAGGAGGCAGGTCTCCGGCAACGTGTCCGTCTAGTTTTAGCCAGTCACAGTGAACTCTCCACTTATCTGGACGCGTCCCCCGACGCCGCCGTGTTTAATCTTGGCTATCTTCCCGGTGGTGACCACAGCCTAGTAACGCGCCCGGAAACAACTTTAGCCGCGTTGCGGGCTCTTCTTCCCAACCTTAAAAAAGGCGGCGCCGTAACCATCGTGGTCTATACTGGTCATGCTGGCGGAATGGCGGAGTATGAGGCTTTGCAGGCTTATACGGCTACGCTACCGCAGGAAGAGTACGCCGCTCTGGAATACCGCTTGCTTAACCAGAAAAACTGTCCGCCGCTACTTATCGCGATTATGAGGTTATGAAGACGGCTTACCAAAGGGGCAGGTTGCTAGACACAGTCCGCAGATACGCTTGCCGAAGCGGTCTCGTATCTGATCAAGGTAGCGATGGCAAAGTTCTGGCTCCAGACGCTCAGGCAGCGGGATTTCCGGCGAGAACAATTTTCCTTTGATGGCCCCGGCCGGACACGCTTGTGTGCAGGCGGTACATTCGCCGCAGCGAATTTCTGCCGGTCCATCAGGTGGGAGTGGCGCATTGCAGAGAACGGTGCCTAGGCGCAAGCGCGGCCCATAGACCTCATTAACCAGGCAGCCGCTTTTGCCAATCCAGCCAAGGCCCGCTAGTCTGGCGGCCAGACGGTGGGGGAAAATACTTTCCAGCTTGTGTTTTCCGGTGCGTTGCGAGGAGGGTACGGGAAAAGCTAGGAACCCGTCGCGCTCCAGGAGTGCTGTTACTTGCAACCCTAAGTCATCAATCTTGGTGTTGATGGCTCGGTAATAGTGCAGGTAGGTGAGAGAAGGGCCTTCTAGTAGCTCTGCGACTACAGAGCGCGGAAACGGGACGAGAAAAGAAATTGCCCTGCTAAAACATGTCAGCCGTGAGTCGGCGTACATTTTAAGCGCCGCCGGAACCAGGCTTAAATCTGCAACACCGGCTTGTGGGGCTCCACCCATGTTAAGGAGAGCAATGATTTCTTCCTTTATTAGACGGACTTTATGGCCTTCCATGGGGCATCAGCTCCTAAGCGCAGGATACCATGCTCGACCAAGGAAAGCAAGAGCCGTGAGTTGGTGGTGTGATGATGATTGGCAAAGGCGAACTGTTTTATGAGCCCCTCCACCGCCCTCTAAGAGAGTTGGAGGACGGCTTGCGCCGGGCTTTGCAGACTAGGGAAACGTCCGTCAGCAGCAAGTTTCTTCTGCCCTGAGGGATTGCCGTTCTCTGGAGTACGCCCGGGAAGAAGCAGGCAAACTTGTCGTCGAAGCCTTAAAAAGCTTGCAGACGCTACCGGAGCACCCTGGCCGCGCAAGGATGGCGAAGGCAGCCCTTTTCATGCTGGAGAGGCTTTATTAGCGGTTTGACGATCAAAACCAGCAGAAACTCTGTTTTACTGGTTTTTTAATATGCTAGACTGTGTTAAAATAATAACAGGTCTGTCAGAGGCGATGACTATAGGAGCTGTTTTCATCAATCTTGATGGGGACTGTCATTCCGGCGGAAGCTGGTTTTTTCTCCTGAATAAGAGGGCTAATAATGGGAGGAATAAAGATGTCAAAGCGTAGTGCTCCTAAATCTGTCGTTAAGCGTCTGCCGGTTTATTTGCGTATCCTTGATAATCTGATCCGGCGAGATGTGGAGATTATTTCCTCCCGGGTCCTCAGCGAGGAAACTGGTTTTACAGCGGAACAAATCCGTAAAGACCTAGCTTACTTTGGTGCTTTCGGTACACGCGGCACCGGTTATAATACGAGTTACCTTCGGGAAAAGCTGCTCCGGATTATTGGTCTTGACAGGCAAACTAATTTGGTTGTTGTCGGTGCCGGGCTGTTGGGAAAAGCGCTGACACGCTACAACATGCTAAAGAACCCCTATGTGGAAGTTAAAGGTATCTTTGACGCCAACCCGCTTGAAGCAGGCGGGGAGATCGAAGGCCTGAAAATCAGGCCGGTAGAGGAAATGCCTGACGTGATAAAGGAACATCAGGTTAAGGTGGCCATGGTCAGCGTGCCGGCTGATTTTGCTCAGCAGGTAGTCGAAGATCTGATCAGAAACGGCATTACTGCTATTCTTAACTTCGCGCCGACAAAGCTCAAGGTGCCGGAAAATGTGCATGTGCATAACGCTGACCTGACCAACGAACTGCAAAGTTTGATTTATTACGTTATGGATGACAAGAATCAACAGCCGGGCAAATCTCAGCAGGATATTGACTTTTAGAGCTTACTCGTGTATACTGAGCAAGTATCGTGTGCGGAGCTGTGGTGTAGCGGCCCAACATGCCGGCCTGTCACGCCGGAGACCGCGGGTTCGAATCCCGTCAGCTCCGCCATTTTGCCGAGATAGCTCAGTCGGTAGAGCAGCGGACTGAAAATCCGCGTGTCCCCAGTTCAACTCTGGGTCTCGGCACCATGCGGAAGTAGCTCAGCGGTAGAGCATCGCCTTGCCAAGGCGAGGGTCGCGGGTTCAAATCCCGTCTTCCGCTCCAATATGCAAATTTCAAAAATGCTCATAAATAAAGGGATTGGAGTTTCTGCTCCAGTCTCTTTGTTTTGCGTTTAGACAGAAAAAAGACAGATTTACTTTTGAGGGGGCAGTTTATGTAGGATCAAAAAAAGACGTAGGTTCACAGGTTAAGGATAAAAAACGCAAATTGACAAATTCCCGCTAACAAGCTTATAATAAACACTGGGGCGCGGCTGCTTCCGCAGGGGAAGGCGCCCTTTTTCAGAAAGACGTAGTTTTTAAGTAAGGCAGAAGGAGGTCATTGTTGCATGAAGACCAACAACCGTCTCCGTCTCTTTCTTCTCCTCTTCCTGCTGCTTGCCTTGAGCGTAGCAGTGTTTCAGCAGTCCATAAGGGCCATTAACCTTGGCTTGGACCTGCGCGGCGGCGTTTATGTGCTGCTGAAGGCGGAGGATTCCGAAGCCGGGGGCAGGGACGCTATTGACCGGGCTATTACCGTCATCCGCAACCGCATTGATGCGCTCGGCATCGCCGAGCCGGTCATCCAACAGGAGGGAGTCGACCGCGTCCGCATTGAGCTGGCCGGCATGGCTGACCAGCAAGCGGCCCGCGAAGTTATCGGCCGCACGGCTATGCTGACTTTTGTCAGCCCGGAGGGGCAGGTGCTTCTGACAGGAGGCGATTTAAGGGATGCCTACGCTACTTTTGACCAGAATAACATGCCGGCGGTGGGTCTTGAATTTACGGCCGAAGGAACGACCAAATTTGCTGCCGCCACGGAAAAGCTTATCGGACAAGTCATTTCCATTCATCTGGATGAAGAAGTGGTGTCGGCCCCGCAAGTGCGATCGGTCATTACTGAAGGTCGGGCTATTATTGAAGGCCAAATGACCTCAGAAGAGACGCGCCATATCGCGCTGATGCTGCGCTCTGGCGCGCTGCCGGTGGAACTTACCGAACTGGAAACACGCGCCGTCGGACCGACACTTGGCGCTGATTCACTGCAGCGCAGCTTGCGTGCCGGTGCGTCCGGGCTGCTGCTCGTACTGCTCTTTATGCTCATTTATTACCGCTTTTTGGGCGTGGTGGCCAATGTGGCGCTGCTTGTCTATGTTGCCATTGTTGTTTCTGTGCTCGCCGCGCTAAACGCCGTCCTGACCCTGCCCGGTATTGCCGGGATCATCCTTTCTGTCGGTATGGCGGTGGACGCTAACATTGTTATTTTTGAGCGCATCAAGGAAGAACTTCGCAACGGCCGCGTGATGCGTACCGCTATCGAGGCTGGCTTTGAACGCGCTTTTCGTGCTATCTTGGACTCCAATGTTACGACGCTTTTTGCCGCCGCCGTACTTTTTGGGCTCGGCACTGGTCCGGTGCGCGGCTTTGCTGTTACGTTAAGCATCGGTGTCCTGACCAGCATGGCAACAGCTATCGTCCTGACGCGCTTTCTGCTGCGCCAGAGCGTCAAAGCGGGCGTTCTGGCAAGTACTGTAAAGGGGTGAGAGGGAAATGAAGTTTAGCTTTGTAGCGGCCAAAAAATATTCTTTCGCTTTTTCTGCGCTTGTGATGCTGGTGGCCCTTTTTGCTTTGTTTGCTGGGGCTTTAAATCTGGGTATTGATTTTACCGGCGGTACGCTTCTGCAAATTAACCTAGGTCGTGAGTTTACGCTCAAGGAAGTCAGAGAGACCCTCACGCCTCTTGACCTGCAGGGCAGTTCGTTGCAGGAGGTCGGTCAGGAGGCGCCTGGTGAAGGCATAACACAGGAAGTGCTGATCCGGACGCCCTTTCTTGCTCCCGAGCGCCAGGAAGCTGTCTTTACCGCTTTCCGTGAACGCTTTGCCCTAGAGGAAGACGCCCTTTTACGGGTAGAAAACGTAGGGCCGGTGGTCGGTGGCGAACTGCAGCGCCAGGCGCTGTGGGCGCTACTCTTGGCCAGCGCTTTGATGGTGCTCTATATTGCGATACGCTTTGAAGTTCGCTTTGCTATAGCTGCTATTATCGCCTTGCTCCATGACGCCCTGGCTATTATCGCCTTTTTTTATATCTTCCGCCTAGAAGTGAATACGCCGTTTATCGCGGCCGTTTTGGCTACGCTCGGTTACTCTATCAACGCTACCATTATCATCTTTGACCGGATTCGCGAAAATCTGAAGAGCCGCCGCAAAGAGACGCTAGCGGCGGTGGTGGATGGAAGTATCAGGCAATCGCTCGTGCGCTGTCTTAACTCTTCCCTGACCACGCTACTCGTTCTTCTGACACTTTACTTTTTTGGCGGGGTAACATTGCGTCCGTTCGTTGCCGCTTTGGTTATCGGCGTTGTTATTGGCACCTACTCCTCCATTTTTATCGCCGGCCCGCTGTGGCTGGTCTGGAAAGAAGCAGGCGCAAACCGGAAAATAAGGGCCAAGACGGCCTAAGTAAGCACTGGAGTGTCATTAAAGCACATTGGTGGGTCACCAATGTGCTTTAACCTGACTTTTACAGTTATCACTGCATAAAAGGCAAGGAGAACTGAATAAAACCCTTTAAAAACGCAGGTTTCTGCGTTTTTTTATGCAATTTATCTTGTGTTATGAAATAGTTATGATATAATGGTATTGAGGTGTTTTTATGATAAAGAAAGACAAAGTCAAGCGCCGTGGAAGCGCAAAAACATGGGTGAGTGTTGTTGAAGGCTATCGTCCCGC
>JAGXSQ010000095.1 GCA_018333395.1 Dethiobacter sp. | reverse complement strand
TACAGCGGCTGCTCGTTGGAGGCCCCTTCCATCTCCGACCAGTGAAACTCATGTCCACGAGCCACTTCGCCAGCACGCAGGAAAAAAGACTTTCGCGCTGCGGTTACCTCTACGTAACCCAGCGCCCTTCGCTTGTTCCGCATGACGGCCTGTCCCGGGAAAACGCCAGCCATCGGAAACTTTTGTCCCTCTAAGTCGGACAGTTCCTGCGCCAGATACATATACCCGCCACATTCGGCATAAATAGGCATTCCTCCCGCCGCCGCACCAGCCAGAGCTTGGCGCAGATGATTATTAGCCGAAAGTTTTGCGGCAAAAAGCTCAGGAAAACCGCCTCCTAGGTACACACCGTCACAGCAGGCCGGCAACTGCTGGTCGGCAAGCGGGGAAAACTCGACCAGTTCGGCCCCAAGAGCGCCAAGCAAATCCAGGTTTTCCTGATAATAAAAATGAAACGCTGCATCCCGGGCCACAGCAATCCGGCAAGAGAGCGGCGCTGTCTTTGCTGGAAAAACTGTCTGGCGCGGCGGCGGCAGCGGCGGAGCCTTAGCTGCCGCCGCTAGAATGGCAGGCACCTCCACGGTCCGCTCCACAAGGTCCGCCAGTCTATCTAGCAACTGTTGCAGCTCTGCAAGCTCAGCGGCGGCCTGCAGGCCCAGATGGCGCTCCGGAATGGAGATATCCATATCTCGCGGCAAGTAGCCAAGCACCGGCACCTTTAGGTGCTTGGTCACCGCTTCCTTCAGCAGCCTGTAATGACTCTCACCAGCTACCTGATTGAAAACAACGCCGGCAAAAGAGAGCTCCGGGTCAAAATGAACGTACCCTCCCACAAGGGCTGCGGCACTCTGAGCCATTTTCGCGCCACTCGCCACTAGTAACACCGGCGTGCGCGTAATTTTAGCCACCTCGGCCGAACTGCCTACAGCATCATCTCCCTTGCGTCCGTCGTACAAGCCCATTACACCCTCAATCACCGTAAGCGAGCCACCGCAGGCACGTCGCCAAAGAGTTTCCAGCACCTGGTCGGACGGCATCATCCAGCTATCCAGGTTCCCTGCCGGCACACCGGCCGCTACTGTGTGAAACCCTGGGTCAATGTAGTCCGGCCCGACTTTAAACGGTACAACACGGTGACCTCTCCTGCGCAGCGCCCAAAGCAGCCCTGCCGTCAGCGTCGTTTTGCCTACACCGCTTTGTGTCCCGGCAATCATCACTCTATCCATAGTCTTCAGCTACTTTCTCCGGGAAATGAGAAGCGCGTTAATAATCGCCGCTGCGACTGTACTGCCGCCCTTCTCCCCCTGTACGGTAATCCAGGGAAAGTCGAAGCTGGTCAGCCATTCTTTGGACTCCGCCGCCCCGACAAACCCGACCGGCGTCCCCACCACCAGTGCCGGCCTAGCCCGGCCGGCCATAACCTCCTCCAGAAGGACAAACAGTGCTGTGGGCGCATTGCCAATAACAAAGACTCCGCCCTCCGGCTGCTCCGTCAACGCTTGAAACATAGCCGCCGCAGCGCGGGTTGTGCCGATACGCTTAGCCGTTTCGGCCACCTCCGGCTCATGAATGCGGCAGTAAATTTCTAGCACCGCCGCTTGCGCCGCTTGGCGGTTGATGCCCGACTTTACCATTTCCACATCACACCAGAGACGGCCTCCGCCGGCCAGCAGGTGAGCGCCTGCCGCCGCTGCCCCAGGATGGAAAAGCAACTTCCCGGCGAAAGAAACATCCCCGGTAGTGTGGACCACTCGTTTGACTACTGCTAACTCTTCCTCCATGAAACTATAACCCTGCAGCCGCTCCATGATAATCGCCATACTTAGCTCTTCAATTCTTTGGGGATCCTTAATATATTCCACTCTATCTCTCCTCAAGCGAGGGTGCCGCATCAACGCGCTCCCAGACAATTTCGGCCATCCGCTCGTCAATGCCCAGCACCGGCGCCAAAATTACCCGCATTTCCGGGAATCTTTCTGCCTGGTGGGCTAAGATTTCCGGAAGGTCTTCCCGAATATGGACGCCCTCATACAGGAAAATGGGCACAACCGTTATTTCCTTTACGCCATCGGTGGCCAACCCGGCCAGAGCATCAGGCAGGCTGGGAGCGGCAAATTGCAAAAATGCATGCTTGATAATACTACCCACACGTTTGCCGGCCGCCAGATCACACAGTTTAACCAGCGCCGCGTTGGCCTCCTCTAGCCTGCTCCCATGACCAACCAGCAAAATAGCTTGCTCTAACACAACCCTTCCTCCTTTGTAAAAAGCCTTACGTAATAATTTTCTGCAACTCTGCCACTACCTGCAGCGGGGTGTTTAGTCCCGGACGCTTGACAGGACGGGACACAAGCACGATAGGAATTCCGAGCTTCCTCGCGGCCTGCACCTTTTCCGGCGTGCCGCCTAGGTCACCGCTTTCCTTGGAAACCACGACTCCGGCCTCGTAAGCGGCAAACAACGACGCGTTCAATTCGCAGGACAGCGGCCCCTGAATAGCCACAATTTCCGCAGGAGTAAGACCAACCTCGCGACATTTGCTGATGCTTTCTGCTTCCGGCAGTACCCTAGCCACCACTTTCCTGCCCTGGGGCAGCGCAGCCAGAAACTCACCTAGATGCCGAGTGCCAATAGTCAAAAAAATCGTCCCTGCAAATTGTGCCGCCACACGCGCCGCCTCCAAAAAATCAGCGACCAGATGGACCCCCTCTCGCGTCACTTTGTCTAGCGGCGGCCGCTCATAGCGCAGATAGGGAATACCTGTAAGGCCAGCCGCCTGCTCCGCCTCACGAGACGCTCCCTCGGCAAAGGGATGGGTAGCATCGAGCAAAACCCGCACCTCTTTTTCCCTGATAAAGCGAGTCAAAGCAGCAGCGTCCATCTTCCCCTGCAAAACCTGGGCTCCCTCTTGGGCGCGCAGCAAGTCAGCGCCATACTCGCTTACCGCTGTAGCTGTAAGATTTTCCCCGGGGAAAGCGGCACTCAGCGCCGAAACAAGTAGACGTGCGTCTTTTGTCCCGCCAAGCAAAAGAATCACTTTTCATACCCCCGCGGCGTAATCATACGGCCGTTTTGCACAAACGTACTGCTGTTGCCGATAACAACGGTAGTAAACATATCAACTTCACTAGTGTCAAGTTCGGCCAACGTCGTTAGCTTGCTCACCTCGCCGGCACGCCCGCAGTTTTTCACCCATCCTGTCACAGTAGAAGTCCTGCGGGAAAGGATAATCTGGCGAGCCGTCTCCAGATGCTCTGCCCGCCCCTTGCTGCGCGGGTTGTAAAGGACAATGATGAAGTCGGCTTCAGCTGCGGCCGCTAAGCGGCGGGAGATAGTCTCCCAAGGGGTGAGCAGATCCGAAAGGCTGATGACAGCAAAATCATGCATCAGTGGCGCGCCAAGCACCGCTGCCGCCGCGCTCGCTGCCGTAACGCCGGGAACAACATCTACTTCCAAATCTTTCGGCGCAAGCTCCAATATCGGGCCCGCCATGCCATAAACGCCAGGATCACCACTGGAAACAACAGCTACGCGCTTTCCTTCCTCGGCCAAGCGCACAGCCATTTCTGCCCTAGTCCATTCCTGCTTCATTCCTGAAGCCACTATTTCCTTGCCAGCTATAAAAGGAGCTGCCAAGCGCAGGTAAGTCGTGTACCCCAGCACCACCTCCGCCTCGTGCAACGCCGTGAGCGCTTGCGGCGTCAACTGCCGGTTTGTGCCGGGCCCAATTCCCACCACGGAGAGATGCCCCGTGCCACCGCTACAGTTACCCCCTCCATTTTCTCTTTCTTCACCAGCACCTCGCCGCCGCTCGCCGCCAGGATAGCCGCCGGTTCGCATACGCCTCCCACCCCCATCGTTTGGTAAACAAACGGCGACTGCTCGTAGGGCCTTGTAAGTCCCCCTAGCTCTGCCGCACTAAAAAAAAGCAATGGTAATTTAAGTTCTGCTGCCGCCTGAAGCAACCCCGGCTCAGCACGTTTGGCCTCAATCGTAGCCAGCGCCGCTAGGCTTGCGCAGGCCAAGTTGTGTCTGGCCAATGCTTGTTTGATTGTCGCTAGCACCTGTGCCGCTGCCGTACCACGACGGCAGCCAAGGCCGACATAAAGGCTAGCCGGGCGCAGGTGCAAATCGCCATCGCCCCCCGGCCAACAGGCCAGGTCTGTAACTACCGCCCGCCAGGCATAACGGTCACACTGGCTGGCGTAAGAATCGGCTGGCAGGAAGCTTAATCCTGCCCCCTCTTTACAAAGCGGAGGCCAGCCCTTGGCAAAAACAGCCACTGTCTCCCCGCGCAGCTGAGCAGCGTTATACTCTTTAACCAAGGCGAAAGGCTCTGGCATTAAACCTAGTAGTTTGGCCAACACATCGATGGCTAAAAGACCATTAACATCAGTCGCAGTTGTAATCACCGGCACGGCACCAATTTTTTCGCCGAGCGAACGCGCTAGGTCATTGGCTCCGCCGAAGTGACCAGAAAGCAGGGAAATAGCGTGCTGCCCAGCTTCATCGAGCACCACCACCGCCGGGTCCCTGCGCTTGTCCTCTAGGAGCGGTGCCAGTAACCGCACAGCGATACCGGTCGCCATCACCAGAACTAGCTGCCTGTGCCTGGCGAAAGTCTCTGCCAGCGCCTCGCGCAGCGCATCAAAAGGCTCGGCTGCGTCTCCCGGCTCCAGCAGTTTACTGGGCAGGTAGACAGTAAACCCGGTCAGTTTACCCACCAGAAGCGCCAGCACCCTACCGCGCGGCGTCAGAGCCAGGACCGCCCCGTTCACACCTTGACCGTCCTCTCCCTGAAGCCATGCTCAAATTCCGTCGCGTAAAGGCGCGATTGCTCGTAATCTTCGCTAGCCAAAAACTCTCCTACAAGGATGATGGCCTGCCTAGTAATGCCCGCCTCCCTGACCAGGGGAACAAGCTCACCAAGCGACCCACGCACTAACCGCTGTTCCGGCCAGGAGGCTTTTTCCACCACGGCTACAGGCGTTTCGGTAGGATAACTCGCTAGCAGTTCACGGGCCACGCGGTCAATTAAGCCGACGCTGAGAAAAATGCACATGGAAGCTCCGTGGGCAGCCAAAGCGCGCAAAGACTCTTTTTCCGGCACGGCAGTACGCCCAGCCAAGCGTGTGATAATCACCGTCTGACTTACCCCAGGCAGCGTTAGTTCGCGACCAACCGCCGCCACCGCTGCCGCATAGGACGACACACCGGGAACGATGGTGCTTTTTACGCCGCGCGCAGAAAGTTCGTCTATCTGCTCCTGAATAGCACCGTACAGGGAGGGGTCGCCGGTGTGCAGACGAACCACTTTTATCCCTTCCTGCACAGCAGCGGTCATCAGGGTTACCTGTTGTTCCAAATCCAGCCCCGCGCTGTCCACCAACCGCGCCGCCGGATTAGCGCAAGTTAAGATCTCCCGGTTGACAAGCGAACCGGCGTACAGCACGAGTCCAGCTTCAGCCAAAAGCCTGGCCCCCTTGATAGTAAGCAACTCCGGATCCCCTGGCCCGGCACCGACAAAAAAGACGTTCAAGGTTAAGCCCTCCTTTTGACGATTAACAGCGACAAGTAGTCTACCGGCTGACCGTAAAGCTCAAAGGGGTTTTTAGTGTAAAACTCTTCCCGGCTCCCGCAATGGCTGACAAGATAAACGTCCTGCGTTATTCCCTGCTCCCGCAACAGATCCAGCGTGTGGTCAAAAGCGGCAGAAACTTTCAGTATGACTATGGTGGCAAAGTAGCGCGCAAGTTCAGCCAATTCCTCTGCAGTAACCGGAGCGGAGACTACAGCTAAGCGCTCCTCCCCCTCTATCAGCGGAATCTGTAACAACGCTGCGGCAGCATGAAAAGAAGTCACCCCGGGGACAATCTCCACATTTACTGCCGGGTGCAGGCGGCGTAAAGTAGCTAGCAAGTAGCTAAATGTGCTGTACGTCAGCGGATCCCCAATGGTCACAAAGGTTACGGCATCGTATTTTACCAGTAGTTCAGCCACTTTTTCTGCTGCCGCCAGCCAGTGCGCTTCCAGCACAGAATTCTCTTTAGACATGGGGAAGAGCAACTCTACCACCGGCGCGCCCGCCTTCAAGTATGGTTCGGCTGCAGACAGCGCCCTGCTTTCCCGTCCGGCAGCTGAACTTGGAACACAAAGAATATCAGTCCGGCCCAGTATTTGGGCAGCTTTGGTAGTAAGCAGACCGCTTTCTCCCGGACCTACGCCCAGTCCATAAAAGGTTCCTCGTAGCATCAACTCATTCCTCCCTGCGTGCCGACAAAATAGACACCGCATTTTGAGCCCGGAAGAAATATTCTCGCCCCAGCTTCTCCAACCGGGAAACTTGGACCTGACAGCCAGCAAGAGCAGTGAACGGCGGAGCATCCAAAACTCTCAAGGTTGTAAACAGCGTGGCAGGCGTCAGCGCGTTAACTACGATAATGCCACCAGGGACTAAACGCTTGCCGCAGATAGAAAGGATTTCCCGCAGCATCCCACCGCTACCGCCCACCAGCACGCGGTCCGGAGTTGGTAGGCCGGACAATACCTCCGGCGCTTCACCGCAGACGAACTGGACGTTTTCCACACCAAACCGCCGACAGTTCTCCCGCGTTAGGGCGGCCGCCTCTTCCCCGCGTTCCACAGCCACCACGCTTCCGCCAGGAACTAACAGCGCCGCCTCCACCGTCAGCGACCCGGTGCCTGAGCCAATGTCCCAGACAACAAGTCCCGGCGCAAGTCGGGCACAGCGGATAGTCAAGGCACGGATTTCTTCCTTTGTCAGCGGTACTGAACCACGCAAAAACTCTGCATCAGAGATGCCGGACAAAAGGTGCGGCCAGCGTTCAGTCACCATGAATCACCATCACACAGTCACCGCCAGTTTCCTCACTTAGGGCTGAAAGGCAGGCAGTAGTAATCTCTTCATCCGGACAGGTCAGCCGGTAGCAGAGAGAAACAGGCGCGTCACCGCCGCCGGCAGTCAGCACCAGCCGCGCCAGGCGACTTGGTGTCCAGATTCCATCAGTCAGAATCGCCTTTTTGCCCGGCGTCAAGAGCCGTGGCAGCAGTTCCTGGCCATTCCGCCCGTGAGCCGAGAGTAACACGGCATCATGCCACAGTTCACCAAGACGGGCAAAAGCCACCTGCACAGAGGAAATACCGGGATAGACCTCCAACTCCTGCGGTGAAAAATGACGGCGCAGGTAGGACAATAAGCTATAAAAACCGGTGTCGCCGGAAACGAGTACGGCTATTTTGCACTCCGAAGACTTCTCGCGCAGTTCTTTGACTAGCGCTGCCAAATCTGCCGTGACAGGCAACAACTCCTTGCCGAGCGGACGAAAAGGGGCGAGCGCCCGCTCGCCTCCGGCTAGCAAGTCAGCTTCGGCTACTTTGCGCCGTACAATGGGCAAGATATATTCTTCGCCGCCGGGGCCCACCCCCGCCACCACAATCTTAGCCATTTTCAGATTTATCTCCCTTGTTTAGTAGTAGCCCGGCTGTCCAGGCCTCGGCGGCCAGAACACGCCCTTGCAGATCGAGCAGCAGACAGCCGGCGCGTAATTTCCCTTTGGCCATTATTTCCGCTCGCCGCGCTGCCGCTTCCGCTACAGAGACAAGCACCTGGCTGTAGCCGTGGCACAGCAAATATTGTGCTGATTCCTCCGCCGTATTGTGGGACATCAGGGAGCACAGCACCTGAGGCGACAGTCCAGCCAATGCCGCATGAGCCACTAATATCTCGCGGCGGGCATCAGCTACGTTACTGTGCGTATCAGCAATACCGCCAGCCACTTTCACCATCTTTCCAATGTGGCCGCAAAGAATTACCTCCTGTATGTCTCTTGCGGCACACGCCTCCAGCAGGTGTCCAACAAAGTTACCCATCACCACTACCGCTTCCGGCGCTACCGGCAACAGGCGCTCGGCATTACGCCGACCCATTTTCCCGGGGACAAGCACCACCCGACGGTGTCCTGCGGAAAGCGCCACATCAAGCTGTGGCAGCAGAGAGCGCCAAAACGCTGTTGCCGACATCGGCTCCACAAGGCCGGTGCTGCCAAGAATGGAAAGCCCGCCAACAATGCCCAGGCTAGGATTTAAGGTGCGGGAGGCCAGTTCCTCCCCGCCGGGGATGGACACAGTAATCTCCACACCTTGTCCCTCCGGCAGAACGTCCATTACCGCCTGTAAAATCTGGGCCCGCGGCACTGGGTTGATGGCTGGCTCTCCCGGCGACACGGCTAGTCCCGCCAAGGTAACGCGTCCTACCCCGGCGCCTGCAGACAGCGTGATGCCGCTGCTAGCGAGCTTTGCTTCCGCCACTACCAGCACTCGGTCGGTAATATCCGGGTCATCGCCAGCCTCCTTTTGCACCGCACAGCGGACAAAATCAGTCCCCCGCTCAGCCCAAGCTAGTGGGAGTGTAATGCTAAAACCTGCTGGCAGTGCCACCTCTACCTCGGTCAGTTGCTGTCCGCGATTAAACAGCAAATATGTGGCTGCTCGCGCTGCCGCCGCCGCACACGTCCCGGTGGTAAAGCCTGCTCGCAGGAATGTCCCGTCCGGCTGTTCAAACACCGGCAGCATAGCTGATTTCCTCTCTTTTTTTGCTGCCTTGCCGATTTGAGGGCTGTTCAGCAGCAAGCAGCGCTATTAACGCCTCCCGTGTTGCCGGGATCTCCTCTTTCCTTGCCAACAGACCATTGCTTACCAGATTATCGTATAGTTCTAAAACTAGAGGTTTTTTCAAATTTGCTGCTTCCAGGACGTTCTGACGGCGGAAAACATCGGTTGGTGAACCTTCCGCAATGACTTTTCCTTCTTTGAGAACAAAGACATAATCTGCCCAAGCGTAGACTTCATCCATATTATGACTGGACACAATAATCGTCGCACCGTTTATATTGAGTGTGTTCAGTAAACTCATGATCTGAGAAGTGCATACCGGGTCTAAGCCGGCAGTCGGTTCGTCTAAAATGAGCACTTCTGGCTCCATCGCCAGCACTCCGGCAATAGCGACCCTTTTCTTCTGCCCATGGCTTAAAAAATGGGGGGGCTTCTCCCTTAGTTCCCAGATGCCTGTTTCTTTCATGACCTGCTCCAACTTTACCCTTACTTCATCTTGAGACCAACCAAGGTTAAGTGGCCCAAAAGAAATATCTTGGTAAACACTGCCGGAAAAAAGCTGGCTGTCAGTATCCTGGAAGACAATGCCCACCTTCTTGCGCAGCGCTTTAATGCCTTTACTGCTGTAATCGAGCTTTTGTCCGTTATAGCTTACTTCCCCACTATCAGGCCGGTGAATGCCGTTGAAGTGTAGCAGTAAGGTCGTTTTTCCCGCGCCGTTATTGCCAATAAAAGCAACTTTTTTCCCCCCAGGGATCTTAATAGACAAACTGTCCAAGGCTTTCGTTCCATCAAGGTAGGTAAAATCTATTTTTTCTGTAGCCATGAGGTATGCGACCATCTGAACTACTCCTCCCTAAACAACAAAAGCCAATGTGATAAGGCCCAGTTCCAATAAAACAAAAAGAAGCGTGTTGGTCAAGGAAAACTTATATTCCGGGCTTAAAACCTTTAGCTCTCCTCCATAACCTCTTGATAACAGGCTGTTATACAAAGCTTGCGATTTAAAAAACGCTTTGCCCCATAGATTTGCAAAAAGCAAGCCAAAGGAATTGATGGAGCGTTTAAAGTCAATAAATCCAAGCCTAGCGGACTGAGCGGCATAGATACTAAACGCTGTTTCTAGAAACACAAAAATGAACCGGTAAACAAGCATGCCGAGCTCTATAATAATGGCAGGCAGTCTTAGCCATTGTAGCACATAAAGTAAGTCAGCCATAGGTGTAGTGAGAACGAGAAAATACAGGGCAGAAACAGCACTTAAAGACCTGAACAACGTACTGGCTGCCAGCGCCAAACTGGCTACGGTAACTCCCAGGTAAAGGTTTCCAAGGGGCAGAGCCACCAGCATTCCTGCCGCAGAAACGTGGACAGTTACGGCAAGGACCAGGACTCCTGCCAGCAAAAACCCGCCCGGGCCCAAAAGCAACTTGCCAACAACATTTGCCGGAATACCAGCCTTAAAGACCAACAAACTAAGCATTACTGTCATAACAGCTAAGTGAACAGCTATTTTGTCAGTCACCACGCTCAACAAAATGGTGGCAAAGGCAAAGATAACTTTCTCCAGCGGATGGGAATGGCGCATTCTATTCTTATAGACAAATTGGTCAATATAAAGCATTAGCTTTTCGCATCTGCTTTTTTCCTGGCTTCCCCTCGACGCAACCCGAAATAATAGCCCAGGAATCCGCTGCCTAGAGCGGCCTGCAAAGCAAATAGCAGACTTTCTGTTTCGCCGCCGGGCGGTTCCCAGACAGCGTCAACCCAGGTCTGGTAACCAGGGCTAAGCTCTAAAATTGTTTCCTCGGCACGCCCATCTGCGCCAGGAAACTCTGAGTCTGCAACAGTGAACAGCGGGATGACCGCCAGAATCACCACAAAAGCCAGTAGTAAAAGATTTTTATGCGCCAGCGTCACTGCTAACACTCCCCTTCCTTTTATCCTGCAAGCTAAAAATCTTTAACAAAGTAAGCTCTCTTGGGCTATAGGCCAGCAAAAAGTTAAAGATAATTACTGTCAGCAAACCTTCACTGATAGCCAAGGGAATTTGCGTAACGGCAAAAATGGACAAGAACTTAGTCAGCGATGCCAACACCCCTCCGACCTCCGCCGGAAAAGCGAGCGCTAACTGGGCAGAAGTGGTGACATAGGTCAGCAAGTTCCCCAGAGCCGCCGCCAGAAAAACCGCCAAAGCGCTGTTTATGCCCATTCCCCGGGAAACTTTATAAACCCCATAGGCCACAAAAGGCCCCACGATAGCCATAGCAAAAGCGTTGGCGCCAAGCGTCGTAAGTCCGCCATGAGCTAGCAGCAACGCCTGAAAGAACAGTACGATGGTGCCGATGACACTCATAGCTGTCGGCCCGAACAACACCGCCCCCAAGCCTACCCCGGTTGGATGTGAACTGCTGCCTGTAACAGAGGGTATTTTCAGGGCTGACAAGACAAAAGCAAACGCCCCCGACACACCTAACAGTAACTTTAATTCCGGATTATGAGCTACCTTTTTGGAAATTGACAAGACCCCGTGAACCACAAAGGGCAGACTGACTACTGTCCAAAAGACTGCCCAGGGCAGCGGCAAAAACCCTTCCATGATATGCATGGCATAAGTAGGTTTTGGCAGCAACAGTATCACCGCCAGAGTAAACGCAGCTAATTTCATTTTATCACCCTTCCTTTTTAAAATAGCTTTCCTGATTTTATTTCTTCCTCATCTTTACTGGACAGACACAGGAACTCATGCGGCTCTTACTCAAAGGCGAAGATAGATTCTGTTAATTTAGTGATTAAATATCTTGAAATGCCTGATATGACTTTATCCTGTTTCTGAAACCTTCATTCTGGTAGTAGGGG
>JAGXSQ010000094.1 GCA_018333395.1 Dethiobacter sp. | reverse complement strand
CCGCCTCCAGGAGAGGTAAGGGTGCAACGGTGCGGTAAGAGCGCACCAGCAGCCAGGTGACTGGCTGGCTAGGTAAACCCCACCCGGAGCAAGACCAAATAGGGGAGAGTTGACGTGGCCCGCCGATCTCCCGGGTTAGGTTGCTGGAGGTGACAGGTAACTGTCATCCTAGAGAGATGGCTGCCGCCCCGCAAGGGGAACAGAACTCGGCTTACAGGTCTGCTCTGTATTGTCTCTTAAAGCACCGCGCTTTTGGCGCGGTGCTTTTTGCATTATGGGTACATGTGTTAACCTAAGCGCAAAAGTATTCGTTAGTTGTTGTTCTTTGTAAATTTTTGGATGTTCAGTGCCAAGCTGACTTTAGAACGGTCTTCCTCGAAATCAAAGTTTACTTTCAGTAATTCCTCGGCTTTTTTGATTCTGTACCTGATTGTATTAACGTGACAATACATCTCGGAGGCAGTTTGATGATAATTTAGCTGCTTCAGGTATATTTCAATGGTTTGCAATAAGGTCGTCTTTCTTTTTCTGTCATATTTTATTAACGGACCTAAGAAATCAAGTGAAAAGAGGCGAAACTTATGCTGATTAAATAAATCGTAATATAAGTCATTGATGCCGAGCTGGCTCTGGAAAACGGTACAATTTGTTTTGCCAAGGCAGGTGTTGACCTCCAGGGCTTTCTTTGTAGCAAGGTAGTTTTCCCTGAAGTCGTTAATTTTGTGGCAGAGGTTGCTGACTCCTACGGATACTGTCAGCGGCTCTAATAAGCATGCCACCTCATCTCTGATTTCTGACGCAAATTTATCAAGGTCTTCAATAAAGTTTTCGTTAGAATGGTTCAACAGTATCAGCACAGTATCGCTTTTTTCAGCTATCAGAAAGTTATTACCGGGAAAATAGGTTTTCAGTCTGTTTTCAGCCATCAATGCCAACCTTTTTTTTGTAGCGAAAATAACGTCTTCCTGTAACTGTTCTTTTTCTATCATCTGCGAAAAATTATCAATATCCAAAATCAGTAAGATATTAGGCGAATTAAAATTATGATTCAAATAGGCCGCCCTCGCTAACACATTCTTGTTGCTTAAATTGCTGCTGAACAACAAATCTTCAAGAAAGTCTGCCTTAATTCTTTTTTCAGTTTCTATGATGTTCTGCTGGCGTATTGCTTCCAAGGCAAAAATAACCGAGGCCTGCCTGATTACGTTAATTTCGTGAGCTTCCAGGTATTTTTCCGCGAGGGTGAGAATGGAAAAATTGCTCATGTTGTAACTGTTTAAGTTTACTAAAAATGACGTAATAAACAGTTTCTGGCTGCCGAAATTTATCGTAACAGTCTTATTCATATTGATTTTTTTGCCTTTGATATAATTTTCGACTACAAAGTTGTGTTCACCGCAAACCAGGGACATTTCCACTACTTGTGAATGGCTGTCGGTGATAATTACACTCTTACATACCCGTTTGGAGAGAATCTCAGTTATTTCCCGGATCCCGCCATTGTTAAGAAGCGATTGCAAAAGCTGGTTTTGTATTGACAGTATCCATTCCAGAGTTGAGTACTGCTTGTCAATCAGTACTTTCTGCCTGCGCAGTTCTTCAACCATTTTGTTTTCATTGCTATAGAGTTCCTTTATTTCCCTGTGATTTTGGTTTAATTGGTCAAGCAGGTTGGCTCTTTCAATTGCACTGCCAAGGTAGATCGCCATCATCTGCAATAGGTTCAGGTCATTGTCAGTCCACAAACCCTCACGTTTGTTGGCTAGATGAAGGACACCGATTGTTTTCCCCGGCGTTTTCAGCGGGACTGTTATCAGGTTTTCAGCATTGAACAGGGCCACATACTTTTGTAAAATCCTGTTATCTCCCGGGCATTTATTAGAAATCAACGGGATATCTGTGTTGAAGACGTTGGCTGCGTTGCTAGCTTCCTTCAGCGAAACCTTATAAGCCTCAACAGCGTTCTGGTCAGCGCCAAATCCTGGTTTTTGCAGAATCAGCGTTTCATCAATTTTGTTGTATAGCATAACACCGCCTTTTTCAGCATTAAAGGCGGTTTTTATTTTCTCTATAATATTGCCGAGGTTGCTTTCAAAGTTCTCATCCAGAGAAATTACATTATCAATTTCTATAATTGTGTGCAGACTTTTTACCTGATTGAATATCATGCTGGATTCATCAATTTTATCGACTAACAGGGCTACATGTTGAGCAAATTTTTCAGTACGCAAAATGTCCTGCGGAGATAGTTCATGATAAAGTTCGAGGACAAGAAATACTGATTTATGCTTGGTAAACTGAGAAAATAAAGGGAACAGATAACAGTTTCCGGCGATTACCCTAGAGTTATCCGTATTTTGTAAGGCTTCCTGTATTTCTATACCGTTACTAAGTTGTCCTATCTGCATAAAACTTTCGTTAGCCTGGTCCCAGATAACAATGGCGGCTTGCCGGGCATTATAAAAATCATTTATCTTTTCAACCAAAGTCTGCAGCGTAAGCCTGTTTCCCACAGTCAAAGCCCACAAATCATACAATGCGTTGACAATGTTGCTATAATCATTGTTGCTTTGACTCAAGGTATTACATGCCATTCTTCTCGCCCCCAAAAAGTACTGCTAAGTCGTCAGGTTTTCGACATTATGGCCCGGTAGCATCTGTTTAAGTATTCGCAAGCAAATATAAATATTCCTTGTAGAAACAACATAAATTTATATAAAAATCATCTTTGATTTTTATATAATACAAACATAGTAAACAAAATTTTAAAGATATACACTAGCTAATGAATACACAATGGGCGCGGAAGCTATGGCCAGTTTCAGCGGTCTGCGTGACCAATCTCACCAGTCAAAATGCACAATCCGGCTCGGCGTGTTCATAAAAAAAGGAGCGATGATTAAATGGATTCTGTTCAGGTAAAAGACAATGTTCTTCGTCGTGTCTCCCGCAGCCTTACTGTCAGTATAGACAAATACTTGCCTGACGCCTTTATTTTCGCACTTTTACTCAGCTTTCTCGTCTTTCTGATGGGTATCTTTATTGCCAAAGAGACTCCGTTCAAAATGATTAACCACTGGCATAACGGGTTCTGGAACTTCCTCGCTTTTTCCATGCAAATGGTTTTAATCGTGATTACGGGTCACTGCATAGCGTCCACCAAGCTGGTCAGCGGATGGATTGAGAGAATAGCCAAGTCAGCAAAGGATGCCAAAGGCGCGGTAGTAATTACGGTGGTTGTCTCCGCCATAGCGGGTTGGCTGAACTGGGGCCTCGGCCTGGTGGTCGGGGCGCTGGTAGCCAAGCAAATGGCCAAACAACAAGAGAATATCGATTTCCCGGCACTAGTTGCCGCTGCGTACTCAGGCGCTATGTGCGGAATCTTCGGCATGTCCATAACCGCTCCGCTTCTGGTAAACACGGCCGGCCATTTCCTTGAAAAACAGATCGGCCTGATTCCCGTTACCCAGACAATTCTCAATCCTATTATCCTAGTTTCAGTTGTCATCCTGACCATAGTTACAGCTATAGCGTTCAGGTTTATGGTTCCCCTCAGAAAAGAGGAAATCCACCTGGTGGATAAGTCCCTCCTGGAAGACAAGGCTGCAGAACAGGCCGTTACCCAGAAGAGTTTTGCCGCCACACTGGAAAACAGCTGGATTATCTCAACGATCGTAGGTATAGCTGGTTTAATTCTGGTGGTACACCACTTTGTTACCAAGGGCATGGACCTGAACATTAATATCGTCAACTTCACCTTGCTGATACTAGGCATTATCCTGCATAAAAATCCCATTAACTATGTCAACGCAGTGGCCAACGCCGTCCGCTCTGTTTGTGGTATTATCCTGCAATTCCCGTTTTATGCCGGTATCATGGGCATGATGTCCGGTTCCGGCCTGGTGTTAATTATAGTAAATTGGATCGTCAGTATCGCCACGCCTGCTTCCTTCCCGTTTCTCTCCTTTGTCAGTGTGGCTTTCGTCAATATATTTATCCCCTCAGCCGGCGGCCAGTGGATGGTACAGGGGCCCATACTGACAGAGGCCGGCCAGGCCCTGGGGGTTCCCCATTACATCACAGTCAACGCTTTTACGTTCGGTGACATTTCCACCAACCTCATCCAACCCTTCTGGGCGCTGCCAGTCCTGGGCATAGCAGGCCTTAAAATGAAAGATATCTGGGGTTACTGTTTCATCAGCTTCCTGATTTACTTCATTGTCGCCAGCCTGAGCCTGATTTACCAGGTAAATATTCTTTAGGGGAACAGTGTCATGAAAAAGGTAATAATAGCAGCCGCTGTCACGATATGCGGAATCAATAAGTAAAAGTATAATTGAAGAGAGGAGTAAATTAAATGCCTAAAGTAATAGTAACAGCAGCTATCACAGGCGCCATACACACGCCTACTATGAGCCCGTACCTGCCCATCACACCGGAGCAGATTGCAGATCAAGCAATCGGAGCTTATGAGGCCGGCGCTGCAGTAGTTCATATTCATGTACGCAATCCAGAAACTGGTCGGCCTGTTTCGGATATGAACCTGTTTCGTCAGGTATTAACCAGCATAAAAAGTAAATGTAACGTAATTGTATGTGCAACTACCGGCGGTGGCCTGGGGATGACTATTGAAGAGAGGCTGAAGGTGGTTCCCACCTTTAACCCGGAGTTAGCCTCATTCAATGCCGGCTCTACAAACTTTGCCCTTTTCGACATCACGGAGCGAATGAAGGTCGAGGAATGGAAATATCCCTGGGAAAAGCCGTATTTGGAGATGACAGAAGACTATATCTTCCCAAATACCTTTAAGTCTCTAAAGGAATTTGCCATAGCTTTTGGCGAGAGCGGAACAAAACCCGAGGCAGAGGTTTACGATTCCGCCATGATTAACAATATAGCTTTCTTGGCTGAGCGAGGATATATAAAAAAACCGGTTTATATCCAGTTTGTTCTCGGTATTCTTGGCGGAATGCCTGCCACAATTCAGAATCTGGTGTTTTTATATGAAACAGCCAAGCGCAATTTTGGCGACGATTTTATTTGGTCAGTATGTGCTGCCGGCAGATTTCAACTCCCCATATGTACCGCTGCCCTAACCATGGGAGGCAATGTCAGGGTCGGTATGGAGGACAGTTTGTATGCCGGTAAAGGAATAGTGGCCAAGACCAGTGCCGAACAGGTTGAGAAGATTGTCCGTATCGCCCGGGAGCTAAGTCTTGAGATAGCGACCCCTGATGAAGCAAGGAAAATTCTTGACCTAAAAGGGATAGATAAGGTGAATTATTAGGCGCTTGTCTTGAACGTCCTTGAAGGAGGGCTAGAGGTGGAAGCCAGGAGGGTGGAGAATATAGCCATAGTCGGCGCCGGGATGATGGGGAGCGGGATTGCCCTGGTCTTTGCTTCAAAAGGGTATCATGTTAAATTATGTGATGCTACTGAAGACATGTTGCCAAAAGCCCTTCTTAATATTAGCAGTAAACTAGAGATGATGGCGAGAAATGGCATTGGCAGCCAGGCAGAAGTTGAAACAACCCTGGGGAGAATCCAACCGCTTATGGATCTTGAGCTGACACTGAAAGATGCCCACTTTGTGGTGGAGTGTGTCTTTGAAGATTTAGAATTGAAGCAGCAAATATTTCGCCGGTTGGATGCACTGTGTCCGGAAGAGATTGTGTTAGCAACAAATACTTCAGTGATGAGCATTGCTGAAATAGGCGCAAAAGCTAAGCACAAGGAAAGAATCCTGGGAACTCATTTTTGGAACCCGCCGTTTCTCGTTCCGCTTGTTGAAGTAATCAGGACGGAAAAGACCTCAGAGCAGGCCATGGACGAAACTATCAAGTTGCTGAAAATGGTTGGCAAGTACCCCGTACGGGTAAACAAAGACGTGCCGGGGTTTGTTGGCAACAGACTCCAGCACGCCCTGTGGCGGGAAGCGATTGCAATTGCCGAAAAAGGCATTGCGGATCCTAAGACGGTAGATGAGTGTATCAGGTATGGTTTTGGGATGCGCCTGCCGGTACTCGGACCCTTTGAAAACGCAGACATGGTTGGGCTTGACCTTACATTGGCCATCCACAAGTATTTGTTGAAATACCTGGATAACTCAGCAGGACCGTCTCCGTTGTTAGAGGAAAAGGTCGCTAAAGGGGAGCTGGGCTTTAAGTCGGGTATGGGGTTTCAGAAATGGACAACCGAGGACGCCATATCTTCGAAAAACAGATTAATTGAGCATCTTTTGGCAATCAGCAAGAAGAACTTATAACTGAGATCGAGGTGGTCAAGGCATGCAACAAGCAGAGGAGACAGAAAAAGGCCGGCTGTTTATGGACCCCGACGTAGATAAGGCCCGGGAGTTTTTCCGGCACAAGACCCGGCAGATGCGGGACAAAGTAATCACAGTGCAAAAAGCAGTGCAGGAACTTATCCACGACGGCGACTACATTGCCGTAGGCGGGTTTGGGACCAACCGCATACCCGCCGCTGTGCTCCACGAGATAGTGCGCCAGCGAAAGAAAAACCTGGGCTTGTCCGGCCATACCGCCACCCATGATATGCAGGTCCTGGCAGCAGGCGATTGCGTAGACCGGTGCGACGTGGCCTACGTGGTGGGTCTGGAAGCCCGGGGCCTCTCCAAAGTTGCCCGCCGCGCCTATGAAACCGGGAAGATTAAGGCGGTAGAATGGAGCAACGGGGCCCTGGCGTGGCGTTATAAGGCAGCGGCCATGGGTATTCCCTTTCTTCCGGCTCGCGTCATGCTGGGAACAGACACTGCCAAGTACAGCGCGATGAAAGAGATTCCCTGCCCCTACACCGGTATTAAGCTGGCAGCCTTGCCGGCTTTATACCCAGATGTAGGTATCATCCATGTGCACCGGGCCGATGTGTATGGCAACAGCCAGATTGATGGCATTATAGTATCCGACCAAGACATGGCAAGGGCCGCCAAAAGACTTATCATTACCGCCGAGCGCCTGATACCGCACGAAGAAATCCGGCGGCAGCCGGACCGGACGGCCATTCCCTTCTACTGTGTCGACGCCGTCATCGAAGTGCCCTATGGTTCCTACCCCGGCAACATGGCCTACGAATACTTTTCCGACGAAGAACACCTGAGAGAGTGGCTGGACGCGGAGAAAACCGAAGCAGCCCATCAGGAGTTTATGGATAAATACATCTATAAGACAAAAGACTTTAATGAATACCTGGAGTTGTCGGGCGGCCTGAAGAAGATGCCTCGACTGAGACGGTTAGAGCTTTTAATTAACGGCGAGAGCAGCGGGTAAGAGAGGATGAAGCAAGATGCCCTATAACAGCATCGAATTGATGATCTGCTTGGCGGCCAGGAACCTGGAGGACGAAAGCATTGTGGTGGTAGGCACTGGAGCGCCGTGTGCCGCGGCCATGTTAGCCCAGAAAACCAGCGCCCCCAACCTGGTGATCTTGTTTGAAGCCGGCGGGATGGGGCCGATATTGCCATCCATGCCCATTTCAGTAGGAGATTCCCGCACCTTTTACAAGGCCCTAGCTGCCGGCAGTATGCCGGAAATCATGGAGACCTGCCAGCGGGGAATGGTGGACTACACCTTCTTGGGCGGAGCACAGATCGACATGTATGGCAACTTAAACTCCACCATGATCGGGACGGATTACAACAGGCCCAAAGTACGTCTGCCTGGCAGCGGAGGAGCCAACGACCTGGCCTCTTTATGCTGGCGCACCATGGTCATGACAGTACAAAATCCCAGAAGATTTGTGGAAAAATGCGACTTTATCACCACTCCAGGTTACCTCACCGGGCCGGGGGCGCGGGAAGCCGCAGGTCTGCCGCCGGGAAGCGGGCCTTACAAGGTCATCACAGACCTTTGCGTGATAGGTTATGATCAAGAAACTTGCCGGATGCAGGTAGAGAGCATCCACCCTGAAGTAACCCGGGAGCAGCTCGTGGCCAACACGGGGTTCGAATTGTTATGGAAGCGTGACCTTACAGTTACCAGTTCTCCCACGGAAGAGGAACTTAGAATCCTGCGGGCGGAAGTGGACCCCTACAGGTACGTTATCAGCCGGGCAGAATAAGGGGCTGGTCTGAATAATCCGCAGGCCGAATGCGACGGAATAGCCAAGTAAGGAGAGCTTTAATGGGCGATTTGCTTAGGGAGCCACCGGAAGGGCAAGGGAGAAACGCTTGTATGCTCAGGGTGCGTATTTCAGCTCATGAGGCTCATTATGCCGGGGGGCTGGTTGACGGGTCAAGAATGCTGCAACTTTTTGGTGATGTGGCAACGGAACTGCTTGTCCGTCTTGATGGAGACGAAGGTCTCTTTGTTGCTTACGATAAAGTAGAGTTCCTGGCCCCTGTTTATGCCGGTGATTATATAGAGGCCAGCGGCAAGATAACCAGAATAGGGAAAACCTCCCGCCGCATGGAATTTGAAGCTGTAAAAGTGATAAGTTCCGCATTATTAGCAAAGCAGCCGTCAGCGGCCGATGTGTTACCTGAACCAATCTTAGTTTGTAAGGCATCCGGTACCTGCGTCACTCCCATGGATAAACAACGTAAGAAAGACCTGCGGTAAATATCTGGTCCGTAGAGTTATGTACGTTTATTGCGTAACTTTTCTTCCATCCTGGCATCAAACTTTTCTTTAACGATGATAGCCCGCTCATGTTCACCCTGGGAAATGAGACCGTCTTCGTCGTGTACTTCGACCTCGAAGAAGAGCCGCTTTCCTGCTATCTTAACCAGCCTTACTTTTGCGGTAACTTCCAGTCCCGGCGGTGTCGCGGCAATGTGATTTATATTGATGTGAACCCCCACTGTTTGTTCCATAGGCCAGTTGATGCAGGGGTTGATGGCTTTAATACAGGCCCACTCTATTAACCCTACAAGGTATCCGGTAGCAAAAACATTTGGCATGACAACGAATTCGTCTGATTCAGGGTACAGCGCCGGCACCGTTTTGTTTTTAGACACAACAAACTTGTGAGTATATTCGATTCCAGGTTTGATTTCTCTCATTACTATCCTCCTCAACACATTATTTATTTTTGGTCAGTAGCGTTGCACAAAAATGGATTTAAAAAGTAAACAGCCTTTCTTCAAATGCGTTGCTAACTGTATATCCTATATATGATAAAATATGTAAGCTATATTTCCCATCTGTGGCTAAAAGGACTAGGGCCGGTAGAGGGTAGTCCTTTTAGCCACATTCTGCCAATTAATGGGTCTTAGAGAATTACCTTGTCATAAGTTAATTCGTACAAAAGATCTGCCTCTCCCGCCTCAACCTGGTCCAGTGTTAGTCGAAATACCTCTTCATGGTTTAATCGACGTCGCCCTTTTGAGCTTCGTTTACTTTTAGATGTTAGTTTTTTAAGAACACATCAACAGGCTCATACAGGCAGACTCGAAGCAGCCGTTTCACGGTGAGCAGTGGCCCCTTAACACCGGTGTCCAGTTGAAGGATCATGAGCAGGCAGTAGGTGATCAGCGCGATGTAAAGCTGGTTTTCCGCAGGCTTTGCCGGAGTGATCTTCGCCCAGTCCGGAAATACGCCTTGCTCAAACAATCTGAGCCGCAGGTGCAGCTTTACGCCACTTTTCGTTTTGCGGAATTCTGCCCAGCGGTAACGGCTTAGGTAAAGACTGATCACGGATGCGTCAATCAGATAAATATGGCCCACGCTATCACGGATTTTTGCAAACCCTATCTTTGTGCCAGCCTGTCTGACCAATTCCTGAAATAGCGCCTGAAGTGCTTCTGTGGGAATAGCGCTTAGTCTTCTGGCAATCTGCCAATGGCTTATAGAACTCAGGGCAATCATCTGGCTATGTGCTTTATGATGAAGACTGTTGCTGATATCCCTCAGGCCAGGAAGCTGCTCAAGCTGCGCGAAGGCAAGAAGCATAAACAGTTTGATGATAGTCAGCTTCTTTACATGCCTGTCAACCCCAATACTCTTGAGATGCTCAAGAATTTCATTCCGCAAAATTGGCCGAAACAATTGAAAAATGTGGATATTGTGGTATCCTTGCCTTGCATTTTTCTCTCCTTTGTAATAGAGATTTGGGCAAGGACTACCCTATATCTCTATTATAAAGGATTTTTTCTATTAATTCTACTATGCAAGGCTAAATATTCAAATTATATTAGATTTTCTTCCGATATCGTTAAATATCTATTCGTTTTAAATATTGACAATACAAAATATACTTTGTGCTACATTAGTGATTTTAACTATACAAACTGCAGTCATGCCCTCTGTAATGCCCATTTATTGCGGGAACTTACCGGGATTGAGGAAAGCGACAAGCAGCAATGGCCGGTACAGATGAAAGAACTCTTGCTTGAGATAAAGCAAAGAGTAGACGATTGTGATGGTGCACTCCCGGAAACTGCCAGGGCTTTCTATGAGGCAAAGTATGACGCCACTCTTACCAAAGGGGATGAAGAGAACCCCATTCAGATGGCAGCCCATGAAAAAGGCAACAGGCGGGGACGGCCCCGACGAAGCAAGGCCCGAAATCTATTGGACCGGATGAAGCTCTACAAAGCGGATATCCTGAAATTTATGGCCTACCCGGAGGTGCCTTTCGACAATAACCAGGCGGAAAGGGATATCCGGATGGCCAAACTGCAACAGAAGGTATCCGGTGGGTTTCGTTCCGAACAGGGAAGCGAAATGTTTGACAACATCCGCAGCTATATCTCTACTGCTTCCAAACAAGAGATATCTATGTTCGTTGCGATTCAGAATGCTGTTTCCGGGAATCCATTGTTTATCGGTAATTTGAAAAGCTAGCGAATCCCAATTCAATCGTGGGCTGCTGCCCCCCTATTTTGTTACTCATGCTGAATAGTTACGAGAATAAGCAGATTTCATAAAATTCCCATACCAGAAAATCCACTGTAATAAACACCCAACCATTCTTTTGGTGGCAATTTTTTTGAACCGCTTGCACGCCAATTTTCTAACATCTCATACCATTCGATAAGAATTTCGTCGGTCATTGTTTCCCAATTTATCCCTTCTTCTATTTCCATAAAGTAACTTAAGAAATACTCATACGCAGATTTTAAAGAGGCGAACATGGCCGATTCACCACGCCCCATATCATGAAAGATATAGAAAGATTTATTTGGAGGCCAATCTATTCGTATTATCTCTTCAATTGCATCTGTTCCAAGTGTATCGCATAGGTTAAGAAGAAACCCTTTTCTTGCTTCGCCATGAATGTTTTCATCAATAGTTTCTTCCAAGCTCTCATTTTTGCGAAGTGCAAGCAGTTTGGTAATATCTCTATGTTGAGCATGTGTTATTTTTTTTGGACCAATTATGGGGAATGCACCGCCAACAAGGCAGCTATAGCCCTTTTGATTAGTTAGTATACTGAATTCACAAATACCACCGGAGATTACGAGCCCTTCAGTGATTGGGTGGGATAATTCTGTAAGCTGCTTCAGCATCTCTTCCCTGTTCAATAGGATTACCTCCATAATTAATATTTATAACTATCGCTGTAATAAATACCCTAATGTTAATCTAGTGTTTACATGTGCGATTGTCAAGAAAAAAGGGATCCATCCGCCAGGGAAAAAGTTATCCACATTAGGGAAAAACGCTGGGAAAAAGTTGATCCACCCTCCATTGATGAGATTCCCCTTGTTTAAATCTCACTCGGGCTACGCCCTCATTCCGATTTCACTAGCGGTTCGCTTAACGTAGCCTTTTCCTCAGCTGTTCACAGATATCTTGCTCTGTATATTCAAAGACACGACCTTCATCATCAACTACTGGGCACCCGTATTCTTCCAGCATTTTTTTGAAGGGCATCCGGGATGGTTGCCCACATGTTTCGCAGCGTCTGTTCCAGTCGATAAGACTCCTTGACATTCATGTTTAGTATGTGCGACCGGAAGGTTACCCGGTCAACTAAAGCGGCAACCATGATTTCATTTTCAAACAAGTTCGTCCAGCTAGAAAATTCAAGAAAATCAGGATGTTATAATTTTCTTGAATTTTCCCGCTGGGTCAACGTGCTCTACGACGAGCAGATGACGGCCGCCCTGGTGGGCAGACTCATGCATCACTGCCATCTTCTCTTGTTCCCGGGAGAAAACAACCGCCTAAGAGAGTCCAGTATCAATGACCTTTTCCGTTCAATATCATCACCGGACAAGAAGGAGGATAATCGGCATGACCATTAATAAAGAATTTATCAAAGAACTTGAAGATACATACAGAAAGCTGCTTCCTGATGAGCTTAAACAATATCTGCTTGTAAAATATTCCGAGGAGCCGTTCCCGTATGAATACAGTGAACAGGATCTTTGCATGAACATCGAACGTGATATCTAGGCTTACGAAGCGGGGAAGCTCGATGTCGCTGTAAAAAGCCTGTTTGAGCGCTGGCAAGAAGAGCGGGAGTACTTGCAAAGCCTTTATATCGAAAAAGCCTGTGAAGCACGTGAGCTTGCAGACTATGTACTTGAACTAGAGCGTATGCTCTCTGAACACTGCCTCGAATCTTCCAAAATGGCGGAAAGACGGATTGAATC
>JAGXSQ010000093.1 GCA_018333395.1 Dethiobacter sp. | reverse complement strand
GGAGCAAAGGATAAAATCGCTGAACCGCTGCATTATCGGATGGGTCAATTATTTCGGTCTTGCCGACATGCAGAATCTAGCCAGCACACTTGATGAATGGATTAGGCGGAGACTAAGGATGTGTATCTGGAAGCAGTGGCGTAAAATTAAGACCAGGCATGACAACCTGACGAAGCTGGGGATAGATAACAGGAAAGCGTGGGAATTCGCCAACACAAGGAAAGGCTACTGGAGAATCTCCAATAGCCCTATTCTGTCCCGTACCTTAACAATTGAACACCTTACTAAATTGGGACTTGTAAGTCTGACTAAGCGATACTCATTAGCTCGTTAATTCTGACGAACCGCCGTATGCCAGGCCGGCTCGTGCGGTGGTGTGGGAGGGTCGGCGGTTAATACCGCCCCCTATCCCGATTTTAGTAGTTAAGCGAACCTGAGCTCTTAGACCCCTTCGTTGACATAAATAGGATTAGTGAGAATCCAGAGCCTGTCGCCGCGCCAAACCTCCAGCCGGTAAACTCCTGGGGACTGAATGCGAACGGTAGCGTTACAGTGAGGAATTTCATCCAGAAGCAAACCGTTGTGGAAAAGGCGGTAGCGAAGCAGACCGGGGCGTCGTTCCTGACAACGAACATCCAGCAGAGTTCTGTCGTCAAGGGGTACCTGCTCGCCCATCTGGTACTCCTGACCGCCATTTCCAGCCGTAAAAGAAAAGCCCTGCGGGTCACCGAGCAGACGGTTGACGATGAAAGAGCGACCCCGTCGCAATGCACCATAGATTTGCGCTTTGGCAACAGCAAAATCCTCGGCCAACGGCTCCTCTAGGAGCAGGCAGTTGTTGGCCGTGCGGAAGGCATAGGCATAAGGAAAGATAACCCGGCGCAAGATGCCCCATCTGTTGACGGGCCAGGCGTGGTTGTCGCTGCCGGCGATAGCTACCAGCGGCCGCCGCTGGGAGATTTCGTCAAAACGGGCCAGCGCTTTGGGGCATGGGCCCTTAATAGGGCCGGCCGGGTTAAGGTAGCCGATGTACAGCGCCTGGAAGACACCCTGGACGGCGTCACGCCACTGCGAGCACCAGTTCCAGACCTCCACGCCGGTAAACCCGTCAATATCCCAGCGCTTCCAGGGGAAATGCAGACCGTTCATGACCAGCGGCGAACCGTGTTCAAAAGGGTGAGCGATAAAGGACAGCCCCCCCTGGCCGCTGATAGCGTCGATAACACGCTGTGGGTCTTGGTCATCAGGCGGCACCGGCTCGCTGATGTTTAAGGCTAGGCAGTGATGTTTCTCGTTGTTGACTTCGGCGCCGCAAAGCGTCAGGACGCCTTGGTAGTAACCTTCTTCAGGCAGGCCGGCCAGCGTGTTGTGGTCGGTAATGACTATAAAATCAAGACCGGCGGCTTTGGCAGCCGCCGCAATTTCCGGGATGGAGCCGTGTCCGTCAGAATGGGTGCTGTGAACATGAATGTTGCCGGTATACACGTGCAAGCGCAGAATCCCCTTCAGTAAAAGCGGTATAGACAAGTGTCTTATTCGCCTCAGTCGGAGCAATTCCTGCCCGCCACCTTAAAAAGGTTAATATTGTTGCCGGAGAAAGGAGCTTCCGGCGGCAGCTTTACTGAAAGTTAAAGGCAGAAGATATATGTAGTACTGATGTCAAACGCTCGCCCGCAGGCGTCCAGGAGAGATGAGGGTATGGGCCATGCGCTCCAGCTCCTCCAGGGCGCGGCCGGTACCTTTAGCGACACAGGCCACTGGATCCTCAGCTAAATAGACGGGTACCCCAGTCACTTCGGTCAGAAGCTGCTCCATCCCGTCCAGCAGTGCGCCTCCCCCGGTCAGAACAATACCGTGGTCCACAATATCCCCGGCCAGTTCGGGAGGCGTTATCTCCAGGACCCGCCTGACACACTGCATGACTAGCTCCAGAGGCTCGTGGATGGCCTCGCGGACATGCCTGGTACGGACCAAAAGCGAGCGGGGCAGGCCGGAGAGCATATCGCGGCCGCGGACTTCCGCTTCTTTGTCGCGGTGGCCAAAGAGAGCTGTGCCCACCTTGATTTTTAGCGCCTCGGCCGTTCTCTCGCCAATAAGCAAATTAAATTCTTTTTTGATATAGCGGGCTATTGCTTCGTCAAATTTATCGCCACCGGTGCGGACGCTTTCCATAACCACTGTTTCTCCCAGGGAAAGAACGGCTACATCGGTAGTGCCGCCACCGATGTCAACGACCATGTAGCCGCCGGGCTTGAAAATGTCCAGACCGGCACCAAGGGCGGCGGCTCGGGGCTCTTCTATGAGAAAAGCTTCGCGGACACCCGCACGGATAACCGCTTCGACCACCGCCTTTTGCTCCACGGTAGTTGTAGCAGCGGGAATGCAAACGATCACGCGAGGTCTAAGCAGCCGCCGTCGGTCGCAAACTTTGCTAATAAAATGGCGGAGCATCATTTCTGTTACTTCAAAGTCGGCGATAACGCCTTCTCGGAGCGGTCGGACAGCGACGATGTTGCCTGGAGTACGTCCGAGCATGCGCTGAGCCGCCTCGCCTACCGCCAAAACTTGGCGGCTACTTTGTTCGAGGGCAACTACTGACGGTTCATGCAGCACCACCCCTTTGCCGCGCAGATGCACTAAAACCGTAGCGGTGCCCAAGTCAATACCCATTTCCGCCCCCAATTTCACCTCTCCACCCCTCCGTATCTGCCGCTCTTTTTAGCAGCTTGTCTGCTCTCGCCGCGCCACTAGTTGTTATTCGTCAGTTGGAACGTTTTTCCTCTTATTATTCCTCGGCGTAATATTTTTTCCGCGTCGCTTCTCCCCCGCGCAGGTGTCGCTCCGCTTTGTTTTTTTCGAGAATTGTTTTAATTTCCCGGGCGATATGGCGGTTGAGGTTGGGGAGCCGCTCCGTCACGTCCTTATGAACAGTAGACTTTGATACACCAAAGATTCTGGCCACCTGCCTGACAGTGGCACCCGTCTCCAGAATATAATTGCTTACTTCTAGGACGCGCTGCTCAATGTAATCCTGCACCAGGCCGCCCCCTATCCAGAATCTTTTGTAGACAATATATTGTAGGGCGGCGGGGAATATGACTACGTATCTATGTTAAAGGCCGGAGCGGCCTATTCTTTAATAAAAAAAGCAGCCCGCAGAGGAGCTGCTTTGGGGGCGTTTAGAGCGATGGCAATACTGCCAGAGGATCGAGCGCCTGCCCGTCTTTGTATAGGGCAAAGTGGAGAAAAGCGCCCTCTGCCGCCTCCAGGATAGCCGTCTGCCCTACTTTAGCTATCGGCTCCCCACCCGCCACTTCCTCGCCGGCACCAAAAAAAACGTCGGACAGGTTGGCATACCGGCTGATATAGCCACCGCCATGGTCGATTTCCAGCAGCAAACCAAGACGCACGTCTTCCCGCACATCTAGCACGATACCCGGCCAGGTGGCGCTGACGACTGTTCCGGAAGCAGCTGCCAAATCTACGCCAACATGCAGACGCAGCTGGTTGCCAACACGGTAGATTTCATGGTGGCGTGTCAGTACTTCGCCTTCCAGCGGCCAGCGCAGCGGCTCATCCGGCCTAGGGCGCGGTGACAGTTGTTCTGACGGCAAGGGCTCTTCGCCAATTGTGTCAAGTGGTGTCTGTGGATTGACTAGCGGTACACTGTCCGTCACGGAGGCTTGCTGCCCGGCAGCCGCTGGGGCGGGTTGCTCCGGGAACAGCGCAGCCCGCCAGATTATGGCCACAAGCAGTGCGCCCACAACCAGGAAATAGGCCACAGCGAGCAGCAGTTTTCTTTTCCGGCGCACCTGCCGTAACGGAGCAAGGGTGGTAAAATATTTTTTCATTGGACGTCACCTCTTGCGAGGTAGTATGTCCAAATTTTTCCTACCTATGCAGGGCTAGGCTTGCTACGGACTCTATCTTTACCCCCCGGTAATAGAAACGGATAATTTCCGCATAGCTCTTGCCCCTCCTGGCCTGACCGTCAGCGCCATACTGGCACAGCCCCACCCCGTGGCCAAAGCCGCGGTTGGTGAAAGTAATTTTACCACGGCCGACTCGCCAGGAAAAATTGGTGGAGGGAAGTCCGAGGGCCGCCCGGAAGTCGCGCCCACCGACTGTGTCGCTGCCCACACGCAAGGAGACGACACGGCCCGTGGTTGTGCGCTGCGCACGCCCAAGCGCCGGAGGCCCGTCTGCTAAAGCTGGTAGAGCGGAAACATGTGACAAAAGCGCGGCAGCAACCTGTGCGCCGCTAAACTCTTGAGTTGTCTCCCACCAGCGACTGCCCGCACAGTAAGGACACGCCACCCCGCGCAGGTAAGGAGCTGCTTCCGACCAGACATACTCGCTGTTTTCAGTGTGACCGCCGCAGTTGGCATGGAAGACAGCATCAATGGGCCGGCCCTGATAGACAACAACCCGGCCCACTGTCTCCTGCACAGCCCGGCGGATTTTATGCATGTAGCCGGCTGCCTCAGCGGCTGGCCATTTGGCCAAGGAACTTTCTTCCGGCTCCCAAGCCTGGCAATGAGCAAAGTCCGTGCAGATGTCTGCCCCGGGGTGCCGGTCACAGCCCTGGCCACCAAAAGCCGCCAGGCGTTTAACAGCGTAAGTGCGCGCGACCACGGCTTGGGCTTTCAGCGCCTCGAGGGCAAAGGAAGCAGGCATTTCTGCCGCCACCACCCCGACCAGGTACTCTTCCAGTGGCATAGTAACTACTTCCCCCCGGTCGGAACGGAAAACGCGGATCGCCATTTCCGTGGAAGGCAGAATATGTGGAGGGAGTTTCACAGGCAAGGGAAGCGCCTCCGCCTCGGTGCGGCAGCCGCGCACCACCAATGCCGGCAAAACGATAATCATGGTAGTTAGGAAAATGACGGTCAGGGACAGAATTTTGCTCATCTTTGCCTCCGCATAGTGGTTAGCTATTCTTATGCCGCCAGAGACTTTTCCAGAACAAAAACCGCCTTTGCCTGTCTGGTTCAGCCGGTACGTCTGATTTTTGCTCCCAGACCAGCTAGCTTTTCCACAAAATGAAAATAGCCCCGCTCAATGTGGTGAGTACAACTCACCTCGGTGCAGCCGCTGGCCGCCAGCCCGGCCAAAACAAGAGCAGCTCCGGCCCGCAGGTCGGTCGCCTTGACCGCCGCGCCAAAGATTTTTTCGCGACCAGTAACAATAGCCGTATGGCCTTCAATTTTGATCTTCGCTCCCATGCGGCGCAACTCTCCTACATGCCTAAAGCGGTTTTCAAAAACGGTCTCGGTAATAATGGAAGTGCCCCGCGCCAAGGTAAGCATCGCCATAGCCGGCGACTGCAGGTCCGTAGGAAAGCCGGGGTGTGGCAGAGTCTTGATGTCTACAGCGCGTAGGGGGCTGTCGCGCCGTACCTGGAGAAGTCCTTCAGCTTCACTGACTTCGCAGCCGGCCTCCTGCAGCTTGGCGATCAACGGCACCAAGTGAGCCGGGATAACATTCTCCACGTTGACGGCCCCACCGGTGATAGCGGCCGCCAGTAAATAGGTGCCGGCTTCGATGCGGTCAGGAATGACAGCGTACCTGCCGCCGCCTAAACTGCTGACACCCTGGATGCGGAGCGTTTCTGTACCCGCTCCCGTTACACGGCCGCCCATGGCGTTGATAAAGCAGGCTAGGTCCACCACTTCCGGCTCTCTCGCCGCATTTTCGATCGTTGTCACGCCTTCTGCTAGCGACGCTGCCATCAGAATGTTTTCCGTAGCCCCAACACTGGGGAAATCAAGGTAGATACGACGTCCGTACAGCCTTTTTGCTGATGCCTCGATCAGGCCATGGCCGATGGTTACTTCGGCGCCAAGCGCTTTTAATCCCTTAAGGTGCAAATCAATAGGACGGATGCCGATGGCACAGCCACCTGGCAATGATACTTTAGCCCGGCCCTCCCGTGCCAGCAGCGGTCCGATAACTAGAAAAGAGGCCCGCATTTTGCGCACCAGCGTGCAGGGCGCCTCCACGTTGGACAAGGCCGGCGTCCTGATGCTAAGTTTTTTTTCCGCGGAAACATAATTCGTCCGGGCGCCAAGCGCCCCCAAAACCTGGCACATCACCTGTATGTCTTCGTGCGCTGGAACATCGTTCAAAGTCACTTCTCCCTGGCAAAGCAGGGCAGCAGCCATGATCGGCAGGCAGGCGTTTTTCGCCCCTTCGGCGCGGATACTCCCTTTTAAAGGTGCGCCACCTTCCAAAGTAATTGTATTATTCACCTGTCTTAAGCCTCCGTACGAAACCCTTTTGCTTAGCATTTGACAAGGAGGCTTAGTTTATGTTTTTTGTGGTCAGGAGGCCTGTTTTGTGATATAATACCGCTGTAAAATGGGGTGGCGCACCATCGTACCGCCAGATGAGGAGGGAAAAGATGACGAAGATAATTGTCTGTAGCGCGGCAGCAGCTGAAATCGAGGTCATTGTGACGATGTTCGGAGAGTTTTATGACGAGGTCACTACCGCTTTTCTGGGCAACCGCCTGAGCCTTAAGTACCAGCAGACGACTGCAGAGCTCAGCAAAGGACTGCGGCAGCGGCTGGCCAAGGTTTATGAGCGCGCGAATGAGCTTACCGGTCAGGAAGCGCTGATTGTACATGCCACTGCCATTAACTTAGGCAAAATTTTCTATGATCTGCTTAGACTTTCTGGCAACGTAGAAACAAAAGTCCGGGAGAAAATTTCCTTCAGCGAGGCAGCTAGCAGTGAGGTCACAGAGGTTATGCGTCGTACCAAGGATTTGCTTCCCCATCTGGGCGATGCTATCCTGACGAGGAACCCTCTCATTGTCGGGCATGTGGAAAAAGAGACTGAGGCACTGGGAGTCGCTATCCAGCATTGCGTCAAAACACATGAGGAGCGCCTCTGCAGAGGTATCTGCCACCCGAAAGCCTCGATTATTTTCATGCTAATGAACCAACAACTCCAAGATATCCTCTGGCACTGTCAGGCGCTGGTCAGCGAAAACCACGTTTTCCCTAGCCAGCCGCAGAAATAGAACACCCTTTCCCCAAAAAAGAGGAGAGCGCCTCACTCGCTTGTGCAGGCGCTCTCCTTTGCGTTTATTTGGTGTTATGCTGACTCACCGCGGACAATGTCCTTAATTTTCATCAGGCGGACCAGGGCACCGCGCTCATTTTCGTCCAGTTTCATGCTAATATATTTGACAGTCTGTCGCAATTGCGGAAGGAGGACGTGTTCAAGGGCGTTGACCCGGCGGCGCGTCTTGTCAATCTCCTCCGCCAAAAGATAGGTAGCTTTCTCCAATTCGGCTAGGCGCAGGAGACTTGGCAGCACTTGAGCCAAGGTAGTAATAGAGGTATCAAGCTCGCCAGAGGTAGTAGCAAAGCCGTACGGGTAAACATTGACAGACTGATCATCCTGAGACGAGAAGCTGAACTTGGGGACACGCACGCTCATCACGTTCAGCTCCTCAACGGTCAACTCCAGCCTGGCCTGCGGATACATAATGGCTTCCTCCAGCACCTCGGTGGACATCACGGCGCGTGCCAGCAGAAAATTGGCAAAGGAGCGGGAAAGCTCCGCCTCCACCTTACTGCGCAGCGTTTTGTTTTCCCGGATCAGCTCCAAAAATTTGCGCATGAGCTCATCCCGCTTGTCTTTGAGCAGCTTGTGACCGCGTTGGGCCATCTTAAGTCGCCCTTTAAGGCGGTTTAGCTCCATCCGGGTCGGGTTGACGCGGATTTCCATCTTTTAACCCCCCCCAGAGGCGGCAGGCAGGTACTTTTCTAGATATTCATCGCGAACGCGTTTCAGCTCGGTACGCGGCAACATAGCCAGCAACTTCCAGCCAATGTCGAGAGTCGCCTCGATGGAGCGATCCTCATTTTCTCCCTGTCGCACGTATTGGTTTTCAAACTCGTCGGCAAATTTGGCAAACAGTTTGTCGGCATCACTCAACGCGGCCTCCCCTAGGATGGCGGCCAGTTCCTTGGCCTCCTTGCCACGGGCGTAAGCAGCATAGAGCTGGTTTAGCGTGTCGGCATGATCCTCGCGAGTTTTTCCTTTGCCAATCCCCTTGTCTTTCAGGCGGGAAAGGGACGGCAGCACATCCACCGGCGGAAAGATGCCTTTGCGGTGCAGAGCGCGGTTAAGAATAATCTGGCCTTCCGTGATATAGCCGGTCAGGTCTGGGATAGGATGGGTCTTGTCGTCTTCCGGCATAGTCAAGATGGGGATCTGCGTGATAGAGCCTTCGCGTCCGCGAATCCTTCCGGCCCGCTCGTAGAGGGTGGCTAAGTCGGTATAGAGGTAGCCAGGATAGCCGCGGCGTCCTGGCACTTCTTTACGGGCAGCGGAAATCTCGCGCAGCGCCTCGGCGTAGTTAGTCAGGTCCGTCAGGATGACCAAGACGTGCATTCCTTTTTCATAGGCCAGGTACTCAGCAGCCGTCAGCGCCATCCTTGGCGTGGCAATTCGCTCAATGGCCGGGTCATCGGCCAAGTTGATGAAGAGAACGGAGCGGTCAATAGCGCCCGTCTTGCGGAAGTCGGCGATAAAGAAGTCGGCTTCTTCAAAGGTGATGCCCATGGCAGCAAAGACGAGCGCGAACTTGGCATCGGTGCCTAGCACTTTAGCTTGGCGGGCAATTTGCGCAGCTAGGCGGTTGTGGGGGAGACCAGAACCGGAGAAGATGGGCAATTTTTGTCCGCGCACCAAGGTGTTCAGCCCGTCGATAGTAGAAACACCGGTCTGAATGAACTCGGATGGATAGTTCCGGGCATAAGGGTTAAGCGGCAGACCATTGATGTCCAGCCGTTTTTCGGGAATGATTTTCGGGCCCTTGTCACGGGGGCGGCCCAGACCGTCAAAAACGCGACCCAGCATATCAAGGGAGACGGGGAGCTCAATCCCTTTACCCAGAAAGCGGACTTTGCATTCGTTGACGTTCATGCCGGTCGAGCCTTCAAAAATCTGTACCAGCGCCTTGTCGCCGGACACTTCCAGCACCCTGCCCCGGCGGATGGAGCCATCCTGCATCTCAATTTCAGCCAGTTCACCGAACTTAATTCCTTCCACCTGCTTGACGAGCATCAGGGGGCCGACAATTTCCGAGATACTGCGATATTCTTTAAGCATGGAGGTCCTCCTTTCTTTTAGGCAGTTTGCCGCTCGTTCTCCTCTTCACCGGCGGCACTGGCTTTGGTAATTTGTTCTTTCACCTCAGCCGTGATACGGTCAAACTCAGCAATTTTACTCTCCTCCAGGTAACGGGCGCGGGCAATAGCATCGCGAACCGGCAGATTTAAGAGCTCGTGCAGATTGGCTCCACGATCCAGAGCACGCTGACATTCGTGGTGGAAAAGCATAATCATCTTCATCATCCGGTTCTGTTTTTCCAGTGAAGCGTAAGTATCCACTTCATGAAACGAGTTCTGATGCAGGAAGTCCTCGCGGATGGACTTGGCCGTTTCAAGCGTTAGGCGTTCGCGCATAGACAAAGCATCCACACCTACTAAGCGTACAATTTCCTCCAATTCAGCTTCTTCCTGCAGAATGCGCATCGCCACACCGCGCATTTCTACCCACTCGACACCTATACGGTTGCGATAATACTCATCAAAGGTTTCCGTATAGAGCGAATAGCTGAGCAACCAGTTGATAGCGGGGAAGTGACGGCGGTAAGCCAAGGAAGCATCAAGCCCCCAGAAGACTTTAACGATACGCAGTGTGTTCTGGGAGACTGGTTCCGAAAGGTCTCCGCCAGGAGGCGAAACAGCGCCGACAGCGGTCAGTGCGCCGATGCGCTCGTCGCTGCCTAGGCACAGCACCTTGCCGGCCCGCTCGTAGAATTCAGCCACCCGTGAACCGAGATAAGCAGGATAGCCTTCCTCGCCCGGCATTTCCTCGAGGCGACCGGAGATTTCGCGCAAAGCTTCCGCCCAGCGAGAGGTAGAGTCAGCCATCAGCGCCACGCTATAGCCCATGTCCCGGAAATACTCGGCAAGAGTGATGCCGGTATATATTGATGCCTCACGCGCCGCCACCGGCATATCGGAGGTGTTGGCAATCAGCACCGTCCGCTTCATCAGCGCCTCGCCCGATTTGGGGTCTTTTAGCTCCGGGAATTCGGTAAGCACGTCCGTCATCTCATTGCCGCGCTCACCGCAACCTACATAGACGATAATCTCGGCGTCAGCCCATTTCGCCAGCTGATGCTGCGTGACCGTTTTGCCGCTGCCAAAGGGACCTGGAATACAGGCAGTCCCCCCCTTAGCTACTGGGAAAAACATGTCTATGACACGCTGGCCGGTCAAAAGCGGCTCATCAGGAGAAAGTTTTTCCTTATAAGGACGGCCCTTACGGACAGGCCACTTCTGTAGCATCTGAATTTCCCGGGTTTCCCCGTCCTTTTCCAACTTAGCCACCGTATCTACCACCGTAGCTTCGCCAGCGTGCAGAAAGACCAGCTTGCCGCTGACACCAGGAGGTACCATGATTTTATGCAGCACCAGCGTTGTTTCCTGGACCGTGCCCAAGATGTCCCCAGGCTGGACTTCATCGCCGACTTTGGCTGTCGGGACAAAGTTCCAACGCTTCTGGCGATCCAGATTTTCCGGCTCCACACCGCGGGCAATGCGGTCACCAACCATTTTCCAGATGACATCAAGCGGGCGCTGGATGCCGTCATAAATGGACTCAATGAGGCCTGGCCCCAACTCCACGCTAAGCGGATGCCCCGTAGAGTAAACAGGCTCTCCCGGACCAAGGCCACTCGTCTCTTCGTAGACCTGAATGGAAGCGCGGTCGCCGCGCAATTCTATGATCTCCCCTATAAGACGCTTGTCGCTAACGCGCACCACGTCAAACATCTTAGCGCCCAGCATGTTTTCAGCCACCACAAGAGGGCCGGAAACTTTGATAATCCTGCCAACATTTTCGGCGTTAGTCAAAGCTAACCACCTTCTTTCCCGAATAAGATATCAGCACCGATGGCCTTTTCCGCATTTTTTTTAATTTGTCTCCTGCCCATTCCCAAGGTGCCCTGGTTGTTGGGTATCAGCACTACTGCCGGCAGCAGCTTTTTGTGCAACTCCTCGATTTGCGGCGCTATTTTTTGCGCCACAGCTTCGGTGATGCAGACTACCGCATACTTATCATGGACAACACCGCTTAAAGCACGGGCAGCCCCGTCGCCGTCAGTTACCGGGTAGGTGGTCACGCCCAGCGCTTTAAACCCCAAGATAGAGTCTTTGTCGCCAATCACCGCCACCTTATACATAGGCATCACGTAGCCTTTCCTTGATTTCTTCCGTGGGCAGACGGTTAATTTTGCCAACCATGATGATGCGGAGGAGCTTTAACTCGTTTTCCTTGGCTAGCAGGTACCCCGCCACGGGTTCAGGCCCAGACATAAGGTATTTGGCCCGCTTAGCTACTTTAAGTAAAAAATCATCGGCCAACTTTTCAAAGCGCGTCAACGTGTCCGTTTTTTGGTAGGAGTGAACACCTTCTTCAACCGCCCGAGCATAGGGGGTATGCATCAGCCTGTCAATCAGCACTTCCAGTGGCTCCATTAGCTGCACGACAGCTGTGATGTCCAAACTGCCCCCAGGCAACAGCGCCAACTCTAGGAACTCCTTTGCACGGTTGGCCCTCTTGACTCGCAGGAAAGTCTTAATATTTAGCAGGTCCACAAGGGAAGTAAAATAATTTTTCAGCAAGGCCGAAGGCAACGTCGCTACAAGCTCGGCCATTTGGGCATACATCGCCTTTTCAAGGAGCATGTCCGCCTTCTGCGGGTCGGATTCTAGGCGAAATACTTCTGTCACCCGTCTAGCCGCGCGTCGCATGTGCAGGGGCAGGCTACTGTAGTTATCCTCATTTACAGCGCGGGCCAGATCCTCCACAGGGATATTGCCCACGCCGTGAACCAGCAGGTCTCCTCTCTTCTCTCCCAGATGGTAAGATTTGAAAAGAACTTTCAGGTTATGGTAATCGAACTTACAGGCAAAAAGACTGACCAGCTTTGGAGTAAGCTGCCTAATTTCCTGATAGGTCCTACACAACTCCTGATCAAGTACTTTATCGAAATCGTGAACACTGGCAAAGGAGGCGAGGGAATGGGCATACTCCGTTTCTCCCAGAACTTTCAAGGCTTCCTCGGTATTTCTTGCCTCTGCCATACGGTCTATTTTTGCGCGATCCAAAAGCTTCCTCTCTTTTGACCGCACTCTTCCTATGGCATGTCCGTACTGTTCATTCATGGTTCAGCCTCCTCTGCCTACTAGCCAAAGAGCACTGCAGCTACTTCCGGCTCGAGTTGATCGCGCTGCATACGTAGTATGGAATCGAAAGAACAGTCGATCTCCACTTCGCCGGAACGCAGGATGACCCCCCCTTGGATTTCACGCACTTGAGCGGACAAAAACAGTTTCCCCTGCTTGCCCTGCTTTTCCAAGGCTTCATTCACATCAGCCAGAAGATCTGCAGTAAAACGCACCCGATCGCGAGCCGAGACAATTATCTCTTCGTTGCCTTTTTCTGCGGCCGCCACCAGCATCATCAGAATGAACGCCCGGAACTCAGCGGTTTCCAGCGCCTGCAGGCGCGTGAGGGCTTGCTGGAAGACGTTCTCTATGGTTCTTACTTTAGCCGCCAGAACCTCCTTGCGAGCGTCAAGCTCGGCGATAGTACGAATGCGCCGTCGGTTTTCCTCCGCCTGCAGATGTGCCTGCCGCAAAATGCGTTGGTGTTTTTCCTCCGCCTGCATCCGCGCGCCAGCAACAATCTCTTCAGCCCGCAGTTTTGCTTCCGCCACAACTTGTTCAGCCAGCTTGCTAGCTTCAGAAACTATTTTTTCTTTCAGCTTTTCAGCGCCTGACATCGGAGCTCACTTCCTTAAACTATCTAAATTTTACAGCGGGACAAAAAGATAAATGATGAGCGACATGAGCAGCGCGAAGACGGCGTACGTCTCAACCATTACACCGTAGATCATGGCTTTACCGAACTCCTCGGGCCTTTTGGCGATCAGTTGGATACCCCCCGCCACAGCCTTGCCCTGGAAGATGGCCGAAATCCAGCCGACGAAGCCGATGGGCAAACCGGCAAACAGCAAGCCCAGACCCTGAGCCACCGTCAGATCTACCGGCGCGCCGCCAATGATGCCTGCCCTAAACAGGATCAGGAAGCCCATGATCAACCCATAGATACCCTGTGTGCCGGGTAACGCTGCCAGAACAACGGTCAACCCAAACTTCTCAGGGTCCTCACTGATTACACCAGAAGCTGCCTCAGAAGCAATGCCGATGCCCCACGCAGAACCGATTCCCGCCAGCAGTGTAGCTATCGCGGCGCCCAGAATGGCCAAGCTCAACCCAATATCCATCTTTAAATGCCTCCTTACTACTTTTTACTATTAGTTTTTACCCCCGCAAGCTTTTATTCGCCAATTACTTCGATATGGCGCGTGTTTAAACGAAAAGGCTTGAAGGGTCGTCCGCCGCCTTCATAAAAGCGGTTGAAGAACTCCAGATACTGCAACCGACTGGAGTGCACGTAAGAACCAAGAATATTAATCACCAAGTTAAAGATATGACCGACGACCAGTAGCACAATCATGATGATAAACCCAATGGAAGTTCCACCAAGTAGCCCCGCCAGCATATTGATGGCCATAGCAATTACACTGGTGGCCAGTCCAAGCGCCAGCAACCGTGAGTAGGAAAGGATATCACCCAAAACGCCCGTAATATTGTAAAGAGAAAACAAGCCAGACAGGAATTTCATGACTATGCTCCGTTGCGCCCGTCCCTGCGTTAAAACCAGACCGGCAGCGGAAAACAGCGCCAGATTCCTGCCCACACCGGACATATCCGGCAAAGCCAAGAGCAGAAGGCCAATGATTAACATCGCCCAGAAAAGCTGATCGGAGATGGCCGCCAAAATCTTACCGTCGCGCACATTACAATAGAACTTGATGCCCATCCCAAAAAATATCTGCACCAAACCAATCCCTAGGGAATAGATCAGCATGCGCATCGGGTCATCTAGAGCGTTAAAAAAGAACGGTGCACCCCAAATGGCCTCCCCGAACCAGCCACTAATCAAGACTCCGAAGAAAATAGTAGACAGGCCGCCTGCAAATAGCACCCACATGATTTTGCGCGCCATGACAGCCATTCTGAGCTTCCAAAGGGCCAACCCAGTTAGGGCGGAAAGGAGCACTCCGTAGCCCGCATCCGACAGGCAGAGACCAAAGAAAACGACAAAGAACGGCGCCAGAGGGAGGGTCGGGTCAACAGACCGGGGTGCCGGCGTGCCGTAAAGCTGGGTAATAAACTCAAACGGGGCCACAAAACGGTTGTTTTCCAAAAGTACCGGGAAGGCTTCGTTTTCCTGTGGTGGACGGGAGAACACCTCTGCCGTTTCGGACCGCTCAGCCAGCCGTTTTTTCAGGGTGCCTAAATCGGCCTCACGAACCCAGCCTTCCACCACAAAAGAATGCTTTGTACAAACAAAGCTGTCAACCACCTGCTTTTTGTCCCGCTCCGCAGTCAAATAGTCGCTGTAGAAGTTGATTACCCCGCGATGCTCTTTATGCTTCTCCGCATCGGCCAATGCTCCCTGCCGTTCCGTAGCAACGGCCGCCAGTCCCTCCTGGATATTAGCCAGATTTTCCGCCGGTGTACCCCGTAAAGACGGAAATTGATATCTGGAAAAGTTGAATTGTTTGAGAATAGCTTGCGCTTCTTCAGCTTCTCCCGCAGAATAGACCAGGAATAAATAAGTATCTTTGCGGTCAGCATTAACCTCTGAC
>JAGXSQ010000092.1 GCA_018333395.1 Dethiobacter sp. | reverse complement strand
AATGCAAATCTTAGTTGACGCCGACGCCTGCCCGGTCAAACAGATTATCGTCAGGCTTGCCAAACAACGAAATATCCCCGTTACCATGCTGATTGATACCTCCCACGAGCTGAACGATGGTTACAGCCGTATTATCACCGTGGACAAGCAAGCCGACAGCGTGGACTACGCCTTGATGGGCTTGTTGACTCGTGAGGACATTGTGGTGACGCAGGACTTCGGTCTGGCCGCCATGGTTATCGGCAAAGGTGCGAAAGCTGTCAATCAGAACGGATTGATTTTCACAGACGCAAATATGGATAAGCTGCTGCTGGAGCGGCACATCGGGCAAAAGATACGACGGGGCGGCGGCAGAGCCAAGGGTCCCTCCAAACGGACAAAAGATGATGATGCCCGCTTCGAGGCGGCTTTTGAGAGGTTATTGGCAGAGATAGAATAGAAGTTGTGGAATGGGGATTTTTATCCTTCAACGGCATAAGTCCTGTGAGTTAAAAAACGGATGAACGCACCAAGGGACAAGTATCTCCTTAACAGTTATCCCAGCCGTCGTATGGGGACAGTACACCATGACGAGGCCTCCCGCACTCCAGACTGGCGGAGGGCTTCGCGTACCTGACCGGTGATGTTGATCATCTGGGAACGGCCGGCAGTGCGTACCCCAAATTTCTGCAGCAACCTTGCTTCTTACCCCGATTTTTAAAAGGTTGGCTTTTATTTTAGCCGATCCTGCTGCGGATGATTTGATCCTGGCCAAAACGTTAATTAACGAGAAAGACGCCCCCATCATAGCGGCAGTTATAACCAGTAAAGTAGACTGGTTGCTGAGCCTTGATAGCCACTTTCTCAATAAAGACTGGGAAGGGAAGTTAGGCTTCTCAACCAGCACGCCGGGTGACTTTCTGCAAAAATTGGCTTTCGGACAAGATTAGCTAATAGCTTAGCTAAATGCTCTCCGCAATTAAAAAAGTATTCGTCGCGGATGACCGAGAACACGACTTCCACGGATGGAATATTCCACCTGACGGTTCTAAGCCAGCCGCCGTATTTTTCCCAGACTAGGCGGGGATGCTTAACGGCCAGGAGTTGCAGTAAGCCCAGGGCGATGCAACTTTGCTTAGCCGGGGCATTTTTCTTTTCTTACACCAAGTCCGACCCAGCTGTCGTCCAGCAGCGCGGCACAGCGGATGGACTCGCCGACAAGGTGATCAACCCCCAGGTAAAGACGGTGCTAAGGCTTGCCATCACGGATTCAGGATATTATTTGCCGGTTGCTTTTCAAAAACATATCAGGTATACTAAAGGCAAACGTATGTTCTTGTTGGGTGATGTCTATGAAAGAACGGGTAATCCTGCACGCCGATATCAATAATTTTTACGCCAGCGTGGAATGTCTGCATCGTCCTGAACTCAGAAACCTTCCGGTGGCAGTGGGCGGTGACGAGAAACTGCGCCACGGCATTGTATTGGCCAAGAATTACGCCGCCAAGGCCACCGGTATCCGCACAGGTGAGACACTTTGGCAGGCGCGGCTCAAATGCCCGGGCCTCGTTGTGCTACCTCCCAATTATCCCCTGTACCTGCGTTTCGCCAGGTTTGCCCGGCAAATCTATGCTGATTTTACCGACCGGATTGAGCCTTTCGGTCTGGATGAGGCCTGGCTCGACGTCAGCGGCAGCGACGGCCTCCTGACGGCTGATACTATTCGCGAGCGCATCCGGCGGGAACTGGGAGTTACCGCCTCGGTAGGCGTCAGCTACAACAAGATTTTCGCCAAGCTCGGGTCAGACCTTAAAAAACCTGACGCCACAACGCTGGTCAGCCGGGAAAATTTCCAGACTGTCGCCTGGCCGTTGCCGGTGGAAGAACTTCTGTATGTGGGCCAGGCCACCAGGGAAAAGCTGCAGAGATACAGCATCCACACTATCGGACAGCTGGCTGCGGCACCCCTGTCGTTTTTGCGCGGCATATTCGGCAAAGTGGGCGATGTTTTGCACACCTTCGCCAACGGCCGCGACCAATCACCGGTGATGCGCCTGGATGAGGAAGCGCAGGTCAGGTCCATCGGCAACAGCACCACTACACCGCGCGACCTGACCTGCGATGACGAGGTGAAAATTATCTTATTCGTGCTTAGCGAGAGCGTCTGCGCCCGCTTGCGCGAACATGGCCTCCTCTGCCGGACCGTGGCCGTCTCCATCCGGGACAACGCGCTTTTTTGCTTCGAGAGGCAAAGCAAACTGCCAGCGCCGTCGCATATTTCCGCCGAAATTGCCGGTACGGCCATGCAGCTTTTTCGACGGCACTACAGTTGGCCGAGGCCCATCCGCAGCATCGGGGTGCGCTGCAGCGACCTGCTTCCTGCCAACGGACCGTTGCAACTCACTGTGTTTGACGACGACACCAGGGATAAACTGGCAGCGCTTGACAAAACGGTGGAGGCTTTGCGCAAACGCTTCGGGCATTTCTGTATTCAGCGCGCCTCGGTGTCAGCCGACCAGCCGCTCGGCGGCATCGACCCCAAAGGCGACCACATCATACACCCGGTAGGGTTTTTTAGGGAGGGCATGCTCAAATGAGAGAGAAACGCTATGAAAACGAACATAAGGTCTATATCAGGGTTGAAGCAGTCTTTCATCCAGACGGCAGACTGCTGCCCATGGCGTTATGGTGGGAGAACGGCCGCCGCTATACCGTTGACCGCGTCTTGGACATCTGCCGGGCGGCCAGCCTTAAAGCGGGCAGCAGCGGCATCCGCTACACCTGCATGGTGCATGGCAGGAGAACCTGCCTCTTTTACGAGGAAGACCGCTGGTTCATGGAACGGCCGGACTGAGGCAGCTCTTTTAAGGGCGCCGGGCAGATTACACGCTTAATAAGCGATTCAGCAGCAGAGGATTTTCAGGCGTCAGCTTGGAGAGCAGGTACTTGATAGGAATTAGCTGCCTGATATATAATATGACTATGTTCAGGGCAGGCTCGAGTCCAAAACTGACTGGTTAGGAAGGTTTGAGGCAGCGATGAGTATTACGGTTGGTATCCCGCGCGCTTTGCTCTATTACTATTATTACCCAGGCTGGGAAGCTTTTTTCCGTACGCTTGGCGCTGAAGTGGTCCTTTCCGGAGAGACGACCAAAGCTATCCTTGATGCCGGCGTCCGTGCCTCTGTCGATGAGGCTTGTCTGCCGGTTAAACTTTATCTTGGACATCTGGCCGATCTTCGGGACAAGCAGGTGGACTGCGTTTTTGTGCCGCGGATTGTTTCTGTGGAACGGAAAAGATATCTCTGCCCGAAGTTTTTGGGAATGCCAGAAATGGCTCGCTTTTCTATACCAGGGTTGCCGGAGATGCTGCCAGTGGAGATTAACATACACCAGCGCTATCGCCAGACGCGGCAGGGCATCGCCAAATTGGCGGCCCGTTTTGACAGCCGGTCTGGGGCGTTTAAACGTGCGTTGCGGGAGGCTAAGGCGGCTCAGGAAAAATATGAGCTGGGGCTCCGTCGGGGCCAAACGCCCGCAGAAGTGCTTTCCGGCAAAGCTCCCCGGCCGGCGGCCGGCAATATCCGGGTGGCTGTGCTGGGGCACGCTTATAACCTGAATGACCGGTTTATCAGCATGAATCTGGTTACACGCTTGCGTGAAATGGGCGCGGATGTCGTCACCACAGAAATGTTGTCACCCCAGGATATCCGGCGCGGCGCGGCCTGCCTGCAAAAGGAGGTCTTCTGGACTTTTGGCAAGAAACTGGCCGGAGCTGCTTTTCACCTCCTCGAGGAGGGGAAAATTCACGGGGTGGTGCTGGTAGCGGCTTTTGGCTGCGGGCCAGACTCCCTGATTTGTGAACTGGTGGAGCGTGTTTACAGGCGGAGCAAAAAGGCTCCGGTGCTGCTTGTCACTTTGGACGAGCATACCGGTGAGGCCGGCGTGGTTACAAGGCTGGAAGCATTTGTTGATATGCTTCGCTGGGGGCAGGCTGTATGAAAGTTACCTACCCGCACATGGGGTCTCTGTCGCTGGCTGTCCACAGTCTTCTTACAGGGCTTGGTCTGGACGTAGTCCCGCCGCCGCCCATCACACGTCGCACTATTAATCTGGGAGTGCTCCACTCGCCGGAGTTTGCCTGCTTCCCTTTGAAGGTTAACATGGGCAATTTTATTGAAGCGCTGGAGGCTGGAGCTGACACTATTGTCATGGCCGGCGGCTCGGGCCCTTGCCGTTTTGGGTATTACGCCCAGGTTCAACGTGAGATTCTGCGCGATCTGGGGTATGAATTTAAAATGATTGTGCTGGAACCGCCCCAGGGTCACCTCAGTGAGCTGGCAGACAAACTAAAAGAATTGGGCGGCGGACGTCCCTGGCCGGAAATCGTGCGCTTGCTGCAAGTTACCTGGCGGCAGATTAAGGCACTCGACACGTTGCATGTCCGCCTGCTGCTCGCCCGCCCCCGCGAGCTGGAAAAAGGCAGCTGTGCTAGAGCATACAGGCAGGCCAGTGAGCTGGTGCTGGCCGCTAAGACGCCGGGGGAAGTGGACAGCTTTCTCCGCCAGGGGATGGAGGCACTGTCGGCAGTACCCGGCGACCACAACCGGGAAACGCTAAGAATAGGGCTGATCGGCGAAATATATATGTTGTTGGAACCGGCAGCCAACCTGGATATGGAGAAGGTGCTGGGCGAAATGGGTGTGGAGGTGGAAAGGTCCATTTACATTTCGCACTGGATAAAGGAGCATCTGGTGCTAAGTACGCTGCGCCTAGGCGGCAGTAAAAAAATCAGAAAGGCTGCTGCTCCTTACCTTAATCACTTTATAGGCGGCCATGGCTGGGAGTCGGTGGGGGAAACGGTGCTGTACGGCCGCCGTGGCTTTGACGGGATTATCCATGTCCTGCCCTTTACTTGCACGCCGGAGATTGTGGCGCAAAGTATTCTGCCGACAGTCAGCCGGGACTACGGTATCCCTGTGCTCTCTTTCTCGCTTGATGAACAGTCGGGCGAGGCCGGGGTTATCACCAGACTGGAAGCTTTCCTCGACTTGCTGTGGCAGCGCAAGCTAAAACGCCGGGAAACCAGTTCAACAGGCTAGAAAACGTTGTCAGCCCGGGTTTTTATTGGTTTTTGGGCTGCTTGTTGTGGTATAATGAGGAAAGATTTGGGGGAGGAGAGCAGGCATGCGGGCTATTACCACGCATAAAAATGCAGATTTTGATGCCTTGGCCTCTATGGTGGCCGCCGGCAAGCTGTATCCGGGAGCCGTGCTCATTTCGCCCGGCAGTCTTAATCAGAACGTCCAGGAGTTCGCTACTCTTTACAGGGATGTGCTGAACATCCGTTCCTCTAGGGAACTGGACTTGTCGAGCCTTGAGCTCTTGGTCGTGACCGATGCCCGGCAAAAATCGCGCCTTGTGCTGTCCGCCGGCCTCCTGGAACGGATAACGGAGGTCCACGTTTTTGACCACCATCCGGCAACGCCTGAGGATTTGCCGGCGACCTTGCTGGTGGAGGGCGCGGTGGGGGCAACTACCACGTTGTTGCTAGAAAAAATCATGGCGCAGAAAATCCCGCTGTCGCCGTTTGAGGCTACCTTGTTTGCGCTTGGGATTTACGAGGATACCGGCTGCCTGACGTACAGTATGACCACAGCGCGGGATGTGGCTGTCCTGCATAATCTGTGGCAGGTAGGAGTCAACCTGCGCGTTGTCAATGAGTTCTTGAACAAACCGCTTAGCGAAGAGCAGCGTTCTGTTCTGGATGAGCTGCTGGCGGCCACTGAATACCACGAGCCGCACGGTGTGCGCGTTGCCATTACTTCTGCTGATAGCAAGAGCTATGTAGGCGGACTGGCTTTGCTGACCCATAAGCTCATTGAAATAGAAGATGTTGATATTATTTTCTCTATTGTGTCTATGGATGAGCGCATCTATATTGTGGGCCGCAGCAGGCTGGAGCATTTTGACCTGACGCAGGTGCTGGCCCCTTTTGGCGGCAAAGGACATCCCAAAGCCGCTTCCGCTACCGTTAAGGGCGGTACGCTGGGAGAAGTGAAGGAAAAGCTGACCGCCACGCTTTATCAGCAGTTTTTTCCGGTGACGACGGCTAGAGAAATCATGTCGTCGCCTGTGCGGACTATTGAACTGGAAACGCCTGTCGACCGGGCGCGGGAGTTGATGCTGCGCTACGGGCACAGCGGCTTTCCCGTGGTGGAAGGGGAGAGGCTGGTGGGCATTATTTCCCGCCGCGATCTGGAAAAAGCCGCTCACCACGGTCTTGGCCACGCTTCGATTAAAGGCTACATGAACAGGAAACCACTGACAGTCGCTCCTGATATGTCTGTGAAAAAGCTGCAGCAACTGATGATTGAACACAATATAGGCCGTCTGCCGGTGTTGGAAGCAGACGCGATTATCGGTATTGTGACGCGCACCGATGTGCTCCGCAACCTAGAGGGAGTACAGAAAATTAACTGTGCCGTGGACAGTTTTCGCCCTAGGCATGGCGATGACCTGACGACGCTCCTCGTCAAGCAGTTGTCCCGGCAGTTGCAAAGTCTGCTATTTCTCGTGGGGCAGAAAGCAGACCGGGAGAACGTGCGCCTTTATGCGGTAGGCGGTTTTATCCGTGACCTGCTGCTGGGGTTACCTACCCAGGACCTTGATTTGGTGGTGGAACCGGAGGCGATTGCTTTTGCCGGTAAGCTAAACAATGTGCTGGGAGGACGCCTGCGGGTGCATGAGCAGTTTGGCACGGCGCAACTGGAGTTGACTGATGGTACGAAAATTGATCTTGCTACTTCTCGCCAGGAATTTTATGCGCGTCCGGCAGCTTTGCCGGAGGTGGAGCAAAGCAGCCTGAAGAACGATCTTTTCCGCCGTGATTTTACCATCAATACCATGGCCTGTAGCCTGAATGCTCCACATTTTGCTGTGCTCTATGATTTTTTTCACGGCACGCAGGATTTGGATAGAGGCCTCATCCGTGTTCTCTACAACCTGAGTTTTGTAGAGGATCCCTTGCGGGTGTTGCGCGCCATTCGCTTTGAGCAGCGCTTTGCCTTTCGTCTGGAGGAGACTACTCTTTCCCTGCTCGAAAACGCTGTTGCATCAAGAGTGCTGGAGAAAGTCAGCAAGGAGCGGGTGTATGAGGAACTGAAGCTGGCCTTGCTGGAGAATAAAGCTCCGGAAATTTTGTGCCGCTATTTTGAGTTGGGGGTAGCTACGTCCGTTTTCCCGGGAGTGTACTTTAGTGACCATGTGCGTCGGCGCTTGCTGGCGGCCAGAGAAATGCTCGGGTTTGCGGCTCGTTCTTGGCCTGACGCGGAGCCTTGGCCCGCTGTATTGTATCTTGCGGCGCTGCTGATAGACCTTCCTTTCCAGGAAGCGCGACACTTGTGCCGCAGGTTGCGTCTGCGCCGGGAGGAACGGGAGCGCGTCCTGTCTGTGGTGCAAGCCGTCCCCGCTTTGCTGGAATTGTTGCAAAAAGAGGAGCAGCTTACCGCCAGCCGGATTTATTTTGCCCTGTCAGGTCAGCCGGTAGAAACATTGCTGATGCTGCAGATAGAAAGCGGCTCCAGCCGAGTCTGGGAGACAACATCCCTGTACTGGGAGAAGCTGCGTCATCAGGAAACAGCCGTTAATGGCGATGACTTGATTTTTTTGGGTTATAAGCCCGGCCCTCGTTTTCAGCTGGTGTTGCAGGCTGTACATCAGGCCCGTCTGGATGGGCGGGTCAGGAGTAAGGAGGAAGAAATGACACTGATCAAAGAGCTTTTCAGTGAGCAAGGGAGAGGGGTAGCCACGAATGTTGACTGCTGATCTCCTGGTGCGCATCCCTGCGTTGCTGCTGGCGCTTTCGTTCCACGAAGCGGCGCACGCGCTGGTTGCTCACCGTCTTGGTGACCCGACACCGAAAGCGCACGGTCGCCTGACGCTGAATCCCCTAGCGCACTTGGACCCTATCGGGTTGCTGGCGCTTTGGCTGGTAGGTTTTGGCTGGGCCAAGCCGGTACAGGTCAATCCATTGTACTTTAAGGGTGACCGTAGCCGCGGCATGTTTCTTGTAGGGTTGGCCGGTCCAGCTACCAACTTCCTGATGGCTCTGCTCTTTAGCATACTCATTGCAACTGTGCCGTGGCTTAGGCAACATGCCCTTGTCTTGGAGATTATGTGGACTACTTTTGTCTATAATGTTTTGCTTGGCGTGTTTAACCTGCTGCCTTTGCCGCCGCTTGACGGTTCCAAAGTGTTGGCGTATTTTTTGCCGCGTAAAGTAGCCTACAGTTTAAGCCAACTGGAGCAATACGGGCCAATACTCTTAATACTGCTGATTTTTACTGGCCTACTGTCACGCATCCTGCATCCGCTAGTTAGCATGGCCAGGGATATAATTCTGACTGTCACTGCTTTGTTGGTCGGCGGTTTCTGAAAGGAAGATAAAAATGACTCAACAGGTGATTTTAAGCGGCATGCGGCCTACCGGCCGCCTGCAATTGGGCAATCTGCTTGGTGCGCTGGACAACTGGGTCAAGTTGCAGCATGACTATCGCTGTTTTTTTTGTGTGGTGGACTGGCATGCTCTGACTACGGCCTATGAAGATACGGCTGAACTGCGGGAAAATACTTACCAGATGCTTATGGACTGGCTTTCCGCCGGCATTGACCCGGAAAAGAACGTAATTTTCCGCCAGTCTGACGTTTTGGAACATGCGGAGTTGCATCTCCTTTTTTCCATGTTTACACCGCTCTCTTGGCTGGAACGCTGTCCTACCTACAAGGACCAAATTGAACAGCTACGGGAGAGGAACCTAGCGACCTACGGCTTTCTTGGCTATCCCTTGCTGCAGTCAGCAGATATCTTGCTTTATCGGGCCAATGCTGTACCGGTGGGAGAGGACCAGGCGCCGCATATTGAAATGACCCGCGAGGTGGCGAGGCGCTTTAACTTTTTGTACAAGCCGGTCTTCCCGGAGCCGGCTACCATTCTAAACCATGTAAAGCTCTTGCCAGGGATTGACGGTCGCAAAATGAGCAAGTCTTACAGTAATACTATTGAACTGGCCGAAGCCCCGGAGGAAATCCGCCGCAAAGTTAGCCAGATGATTACCGACCCGGGCAGGATACGCAAAAATGACCCGGGTAATCCGGAGGTCTGCACTGTTTTTGCTTTTCACGGCGTATTTAATGCCGGAGATGTGCAAAGGGTAGCAGAGACATGCCGCCGCGGGGAGGTAGGCTGCGTCCAGTGCAAGAAAGAGTTGGCTGAGAAGCTGGTAGCGTATCTTGAGCCAATTTATGAGCGGCGACAGGCGCTGGCAGGGAAAAAAGGCTATCTTCGCGAAATACTGGTCACAGGGGCGGCACGCGCTCGGCTGGTGGCAGCGGAAACCATGGAGTGTGTGCGTGAGGCCATGAACCTCAAGTTGTAGACGTTTGGCGCCAGGGGAAGGGGAAACATGGCGGAATACCAAATCAGGATACCGGTCTTTGAAGGTCCTTTTGCGTTACTTTTTCATTTAATCGAGCAGGCTGAGGTCGATATTTATGATATCTCCCTGTCGGATATCACCGCGCAGTACCTGGGGCATTTGCAGGCGATGCGCGATCTGAACTTGGATGTGGCGGCAGATTTTTTAGTGATGGCCGCTACGTTGCTAAAGTTAAAATCGAAAAAACTGCTGCCCTGCGCGCAGGTCGCGGCTGACGTGCCGGAAGAAATGCTTCCAGCCATTGCCTCGGAGGAAGAACTGGTGCAGCGGTTGCTGGAGTATCGCTATTTCCATGCCGTCTCCTGTGAGTTACGTTTTTGTGAGCAAGCGCAGAAGAGGGTGTTTGTTCGCTCCCTGGGTGGCGACAAGACGGTGCTGGTCAACCCTGCCGCTGAGGAGTACGGGGTTGCCAGTGTTTCGGCCTTGCTGGAGGCCTTCCAGTTTTTGCTGCAACGTCAAGAGCCACAGCCGCAGGAAATAGTTACCGATGAGATTAATGTTCAGGACAAGATGAAGCAGGTGCTGCGTGCCTTGTCAGGGCGGCGGGACGGGCTTAACTTTCTCGCGCTTTTCCCGGAGCGGCCCGGTGTAACGTCCATTATTGTTACTTTTTTTGCCTTGCTCGAACTAATTCGCTTGCGCAAAATCAGCGTCTGGCAGGACGGACCGTTTGGCACGCTACTGCTAAGGCGAAATGGCCTAAAAAAGGGGGCAGAAGGTGGAACTTAAACCTTTGCTCGAAGCTTTGCTCTTTGTGACGGAGGAGCCGCTTCCGGCCGATAAGCTTGCCGGAATTACCGGTGCCGCGCTCAAAGATATCCGCTCCTGCTTAGCTGAACTGCAACAGGATTATCTGGTCTCCGACCGGGGTTTGCAGGTCATGGAGGTTGCTCGTGGCTTCCAATTGGCCACCAAGCCGGAAGTTGCGCCGATTGTGGAAAAACTTTTTAAAGAGGAAAACCGCTATACACTCTCCCAGGCAGCATTGGAAACACTGGCTATTATCGCTTACCGCCAGCCGGTCACGCGTGTTGACATGGAAGCCATCCGTGGTGTTAAGGTTGACGGCGTTCTCGACACGCTGCTCAAACGGCGGTTTATCCGGGTTACTGGGCGCAAGGACGCTGCCGGCCGCCCGATGCTTTACGGTACAACCCGGGAATTTCTCCAATATTTTGGCCTGAAGGATTTGAGCGAACTGCCCAGTCCATCGCTGACAGACAGGCAGATGAAAGGGTGTTGAGGATGAAGATGTTAGTATTGCTGCAAGGCGTTTACGGAAAGCGGGTAGCCGACCATCTCCGGGCCAAAGCCCCCCAGGAGTGGGGGATCAGTACTTGGATTGTACCGGCGATCAGTGAGCCGATCGTGGACGAACCGGAAGCCTACTTGCCACCGGAAGAAATGGCTGCTGATCTGATCTTGCATCTCGCGGAAACGCCCCAGGCCGCGCAACTTTTGCCGGCAGTGACCCAAAAAAGTGGCGCCAGAGCAGTTATTGTTGCTATTGATAACTCTGCCTGGCTACCGCCGGGGTTGCGTAGGCAGTTGCAACGCGAACTGGAACTGCTTGGTGTGACTGTGGTCTTTGCGGAACCGCTCTGTTCTCTGGATACGGAAACGGTGGGATACGGGGACTCTCTGGCGCACTACGCTAATGCTGATATCAGCCAGTTTGCCCGCCATTTCGGGAAGCCGGTACTGGATGTTCAGCTTGACCGCGAAGGGAATATTGCCGGGGTGCAGGTGTTGCGCGGCTCACCGTGTGGTTCCACCGAGTATACAGCGGGACTGGTACTGGGACTGGCGGCCGAAAAGGCTGTTCCGGCTTCCGGGCTAATGTGTCTGAGCTATCCGTGCTATGCCTCCATGAAATTTACCCATACCGAACGTGGCATAGACACGATCATGCACAACTCCGGCCGGATTTTCAATGAAGGTATGGCAAGGGCGCTTAAAAGCGCGGCTAAAAAATAAAAGAGTGCTTAGCACTCTTTTATTTTTGCCGCTGTTTTCCAGTTCTTTTTGCAGTTTTCATAGTTTTTCTCCAGGAGCCGACACGTTTCATCCAGCAGCTCTTTCTGCTCGGCGATACGACTTCGCCACAGTTCGGCTGTCAAATCAGCATCCTTTGCTTTGGTGCGAGCCAGAAACATTTCCGCCGTTTCCTCCGGCAATAGTTGCCGGCTCGTTTTTTTTAGCAGATAGAGCACATCGCGGGCAAACTGGTTGAACATGGCCCTATCTTCCAGCATATTTTTGATCAGATCGACAACGCGTTGCTCAACTTGGCTTTCTTCTTGATAGAGTTCCTGGCGGTGGATGCGCCACCCCGATTTGGTCCCGCCCAAGCGCTGTCCACTCAGTTTGCCGGTACGAAGCCAGCGACGGACTGTCTCAGCGTTGACATCTTTGATCTCTGCTACTTCAGATACAGTGTAGTATTCCTGCACCTTACCGTCTCCTTTAATTGCACAAGGATTATCTGGCTACATTCTTACTACTGCCTTTGCGCCCATAAAACAAGGCTCTTTTTGATGCTACTTCTTTCTACATTAAGAACAAATCTCCTTCTTATCGTCAAAAATTTTCGTTTTTTTGGCTGATATTGCCGAAACCAGTCAGGACTTGCCTGTCAGCGAGAAAAACGCTGCGCGCTTTGTTTGCTACGCACCAAGCAAGCATAAAAGAAAAGACAGCCTGTCTGGCTGCCTCTTATGCTTGCTTGGTTTAGGGTATTTTTAATCTGCGGCCACGTAAAGTGTAGACTGGTGGTCGTAGATAACCATGCCGGGGCGGGCACCTTTGGGTTTGCGAACGTGTTTAACCTGAGTATAGTCTACCGGGACTTTGCCAGAGGCGGCAGCTTTGCTGTAGCGCACAGCAAGCCTTGCCGCCTCCAGTAAAGTGCGCTCTGGCGGGTCAGCGTTCCTGATGATGACGTGCGAGCCCGGATAGTCTTTGATGTGGAGCCATATATCTGAAGGGGAAGCCGTTTTTTGCGTCAGCAAATCGTTCTGACGGTTATTTTTCCCTACAAGTATTTCAATAGAGTCTGCAGAAATAAAGCGTAGCGGAGCGGAGCTCTGCGGACGCTGCTTTTTCGGCGGTGAAGCACGCAATAGTCCGGCTTGTTCCATTTCCTCCTGAATTTCCAGTAAGCTGTCTAGGTCAGAGTGGGCGAGGGCGATGAGTATGGATTCGAGATAGTCTGCTTCCAGGCTGGTCGCCTCTAGGCGCTGCTTGATGACTATGGCTCCGTCTTTTAGTTTGCGGTATTTTTTGAAATAACGCCGTGCATTTTCCTGAGGGGAGCGGGCTTGATCCAGAGGAACCAAGAGCGGTTCCTGCGTGGGAGAGTAGAAGTTTGTCACGACCGCTTCCTTTTGTCCCGGTTTAAGGAGATGGAAACTGGCGGTCAGCATTTCGCCATAGAGACGATAACGGTCAGCATCCTGAGCATCATGCAAGTCTTTTTCTTGTAAGTGACGCTTTTTTTCTGTGCGGGCGAGTGCGGCGCGGGCTACAGAAGACAATTGGTTTCTCAGCTCTTCTTCCCGCAACTGGCGCGTTGTCCGGACAAAGTAGTCATCTAGCATCTCATTAACTGTCGGATAGATAGTCAGCCACTCGGCAGGAAAGCGTGAGAGCAGGACGGGGGCAAAGGCATTGGTGTGCCCATCTGGAGAACGTACGATACAAGGAGCATATTTGCCGGCAGTTACTGTATCAGCTAGTTGGCGGAGTTTGATGGTCAGGCTACGCACCATCTCCAGAGGATGGAGTGTCTCCGGGCCAGCGGCCAGAAACAGGAGCTCGCGGGCTATTTCCGGACCAATGCCCATTACTGCTCTGACCACGAGTTGCTCAGGCGGAACGTCTCCTGTCAGAGCCACGGCCAATTCTTCTTCATCCAGGGTAAAAAGGGAAAGCTTATGCTGGGCAGGAGGCGGGAGATAAATTTCTCCTGGTAGCACAACGCGGTGGCGGCTCATCTTTTCGGTGACGGCTCGCGCGCTGCCCAGTATTCGCCATTTGCCCTCTTCCTCTGCCACGGTCAGGATGAGGTTGGAATGCTTGCCCATTATTTCGCAGACAAGATTTTTTGTTGTTTCACAACCCGAGTCATCATAGGAAGCGAAGGCCAGCGTCAGCACCCTTTCCATGGCTTCCTGACGGATGTGCAAAAGCTTGGCTCCGCCTAGGTGTTTGCGTAGCAACATACAGAAAGGTGGAGGAGTCGGCGGATTTTCTTGTCTGGCCTGAGTAAGATGAACCCGAGGCAAGCGGGCATCAGCAGAACAAAGTACGGTAAAAGTGTGGTCTCGTGTGCGCAAAGACAGCAAGACTTCCTGTTGTTTGGGCTGGAATATTTTTTCCACACGCGCCCCCATAAGTTTTTCGTTTAGTTCCCGGCATACTGCATGCATGGTAATCCCATCGTAAGCCATGACGCCATCTCCTCCGTTCGCCTTTCCAGTATAGCAGGCCGCCGCCACGCCGGCAACTGAGCGCGAACCACAGCAGAGCAAAATGATTGTCACGTTTGGGTTAGCCCAAGTGTTATGTATTATGCAGGGCAGTAAGGTGAGGAGGTGATTTTCTGCTGTCAGCGGAGTTTGAAAAAATGTTTAGGCAATATTATCCTCAGGTGTTTCGGCAGTTAGCGTACCTGCTACATGATTACTCTTTAGCGGAAGATTTGGCTCAAGATGTCTTTCTCCGGCTCTACGAACATCCTCCCAAGAATCATGGCAACTTAGGCGGGTGGCTTGCCCAGGTGGCCCGTAACCTAGCCTTTAATCAAAAGCGGAATGATAAAAATCACCGGCGAAAAGAAACCGAAATCGTTATTTCCGGGGAAGCCATGACCAGTAGTCAAGAACGGGAATGGGAAATAATAGAGGTTGGTAGCATCCTATCAGAAATGCCTGCAAGGGATCGCTCGCTTCTGGTGCTTAAGCACTCTGGCTTCACCTACGAAGAGATTGCTGTTGCCCTGAGCATAAACAAAGCCTCCGTAGGTACCTTGCTGGCCCGTGCTCAGCAAAAATTCAAAAAACTGTATGAGGAAGGTGAAAAGCATGGCATACTGCCATGAAGGGCTGCTACAGTCAAGCATTGATGCAGAATTAACGATTGCAGAGCAAAGAGAGTTGGATGCGCATCTTCATGATTGCCATAACTGTCGTCAAAGACTGGCTGAGATGACTGCCATGGATAGCCTAACCAAGGAAAAGATGACGCTGGCTTTGCCAGAGAGCCAAGTGGATCAAGCCTGGCACAGTCTTAATCAAAGATTAGCAAGAAAACAAAGAGGAGGCGGCATTTTGTATACTATCCGAAAACACCGCCCGGCTTTTACAGTGGCTGCTACCTTAATATTTGTTTTGGCCACCGTTCTGGTGACCCCTGTCAGGGACGGGCTAGCTGCGTTTCTACACCTTTTCCGGGTGAACCAGCTTGAAGCTGTGACCTTTACCGTCGAGGACCTGCAACAAATCCAGAACCAGTTTTATGGCCAAGGAACACGGGATATAGATCTAAGGCAGTTTGGCCAGTTAAAGCTAACCGGCGGAGAAGCGCAACATTTCAGCCGAGAAGATTTGTCCATCCTGGCGGAGCAATCTCCCTTTCCCTTCAAAATGCCGGTGACGCCCGAAAAATTTAGTCTGGAAGCCGTATCGCTTATTAACCCGACTACCATTGAGCTAGTTCCCTCGGTCGGGCAAATCAACCAGTTAATCAAAGCAGCGGGAGGTTCCCTGTTGCTACCGCAGGAGCTGGATGGAAAAAGTTTTACTATCTCTTCCAGTGGCACCCTCCAATTTGTGTATGTTTACCCGTACCCGCAGACAGAAGGGAATAGGCAGGGACAACAGCATCTAAGCTTAAAAATCACCGCTGCCCCGGAAATTTTGGTGCCAGAAGGCATAGATGTGAATGCCTTACGGGAGGTAGTGCTGTCCTTGCCCTTTATCCCCCAAAGCATCAGGCGCCAGCTGGTTCAGATTGAGGACTGGCAAACCACATTGCCTATACCGGTAGGGCCTGGCAGCCTGATAAAAGAAGTGTTTATCAATGACCACCGCGCCCTGTATATTTACGAGAAATGGGGTGGAGAGAGCACCGGCTTTGGACACCTTGTCTGGGGCGATGACCAGAAGATTTATGTGCTTAGCTCCGGCCTGTCGGAAGAAGAGCTGCTGGCTGTCGCCCGCTCCCTATGAGGTTTGATATGGTAATCGAAACATTGGACTTAACTAAGCAGTTCAACGGACGGGGCGGTTGTCACGAAGTAAATCTTGAGGTAGGCTCAGGTAAAATTTTCGGTTTCCTTGGACCAAACGGGGCAGGGAAAAGTACCTTGGTTAAGACGCTGGTAGGTCTCCTGCACCCTACGTCCGGAACGGCCAGAGTATTGGGCAAACCATTGTGGGACACGTCCAACAAGCAAAAAATCGGCTACTTGCCGGAGAATTTTAAGTACTACGACTGGATGTCTGGATTGGATGTTCTGCGGTTTCATGCTGGCCTGTATAAAATGGCTCGGCCTAAGGCTCGCATTATAGCAGTGCTGGATATGGTGGGCCTTACCGGGCAGGAGAAGAAACGGGTTGGAGCCTATAGTAAGGGAATGCAACAGCGGCTGGGGCTGGCGGCGGCATTGCTGCCTGCCCCCGACCTTCTTTTCCTAGATGAGCCCACTTCCGCTTTAGATCCGGTAGGCAGGAGGGAGATACGGGAGATTCTGCGGAGTTTGAGGCGCGAAGGAAGCACCGTTTTCCTGAACAGCCACTTATTAAGTGAAGTGGAGATGGTCTGTGATGATGCCGCTATTATCAATAAGGGGCGAATTATTGCTCAAGGTAGCCTAGCTGACTTGTTGTCTGTAACCGGTGCTATAGAGGCCAAGATTGGCCCGCCGTCTGGCAACCTCCTAGAGATTCTCATGGTCAGGTACCCAAGCGTCAAACTACAGGAGGGCTGTCTTTCCCTGAGAGTAAAAGACAGAGAAGACATCCCGGAGATGGTGAAAATAATCATGGCCTCCGGCACTCCTCTTTACGAGTTGCGTCCCGCTGCCAACTCCCTGGAAGACCTGTTCGTTAACTTGTTGAAGGGGGAGAAATAATGGCTGAAATCTTGAAATGCACACTTAAAGAAATGCTGAACAAAAAGATCCTGCTCCTGATTTTAGTGCTTACTGCTATCTTTCTGGCCTTGTATGGCTTCGGCTTACGGGAGATATACAGCCAGCAGGAAGGCGTTGAACCGCTGATGGCTATGGCTGCCACTACCCAACTGGTTTCCATTGGCCTCTATTTTGCGAGCTTTATTATCGCCCTGTTGGTGATTGTGGCTGCTGCGGGAACTTTAGCTGGCGATATTGAGAGCGGTGTTATGCAGGCTATGCTGGTAAAACCACTTAAGCGGTGGGAAGTGGTGGCGGGCAAATTTTTGGGTATCGGGCTGATGGTCGCAGGGTATAGCGCTTTTCTGTTCTTTGCCATCATCGGCCTTAATCTGGCCCTGGGAGCTAGAATTCCCTTTGGGTCAGCCAACCTGATTACTGGGTTTTTGCTCTTTTTGCTGGGTCCTTACCTGCTTATGGCCGCCACCATGTGGGGCAGCTCCCGTTTTTCCACCTTAAATGCCAGCATTATGGCCGTAATGCTCTACGGCCTGGCCATGGTAGGCGGGTTGCTGGAGCAGGTGGGAGCTATGCTAGAACAGGCTGGACAAGAAGGCGGTGCTTTAGTCCACGCCGGCATCATTTCCAGCCTGCTTTTGCCTACCGACATCCTGTTTAGAAAAGCGACTTCTACACTTTTCGCCTTACCGGGTATGGAGCTGTTCACCGGATTGTTCGCAGTAGGTCCCTTCCAGGGGATCTCCCAGCCTAGCCCTTGGATGCTTGCTTATGCGGGAGGCTATGCGGTCTTTTTCCTGTCTTTGACCATCAAAAACTTTGGGGCGCGTGATATTTGAGCCTCGCCCCAAATAAAGCCTTCCGGCTACCACATGAAAGCCAGACCGACATCCGAAACGGATTTATAACTGTAAGGCGTAACGCGAAAGCAAGTGCTTTTCCCCGCGGCAGTGCCATATATATAAGCTGAAGCTAACACTGCTGTTTTGTGGGGTGACAAAGATGAAAATTTCCTGGTCAGTGCAGACGTGCGCCGCAGTACTGGAAATTTTTGCGGTAGAACTGTCGGAAGGCCTGTCTGAAAACGAAGTGGCTAGGCGTCAAAAAAAGTACGGTCTCAATTTGTTGCCCGTAAAAAAGAAGACATCGCCAGGACTTCTTTTTTTGTCTCAGTTCCGCGATTTCATGGTGCTGGTGCTGCTGGCGGCCACGGTACTCTCCGGCCTGCTGGGCGAATACAGCGATGCGTTGGCCATTATTGCTATTGTCATGGTTAACGCTGTGCTTGGTTTTGTGCAGGAGTACAGAGCGGAACGGTCGCTTTCAGCGCTACAGGAGATGGTTTCGCCGACGGCCCGCGTGCTGCGCAGTGGCCTGGTCCGTTTGGTGCCGGCAGAGGAGCTTGTTTCTGGTGATATTGTGCTACTGGAAGCGGGTGACCGCGTTCCCGCCGATATCCGCCTTTGTCAGGTCAGGCAGCTTTCTGTCAATGAGGCGCCGCTGACCGGCGAGTCTGAGGCGGTGCTGAAACAGGCGGAACCGCTGCAGGAGACGGGGTGTGTCCTTGGGGAGCTGATAAACATGGCTTTTATGGGGACGCATGTGACGGCAGGGCGAGGCAACGGGGTTGTGGTGGCAACCGGGAGCGCCACGGAAATGGGGCGGGTGGCCCACCTGCTCCAGGAGGCCGGAACGCAAGCTACCCCGCTGCAGAAGCGCCTTGGACAGATGGGCCGCATATTGGTAGGATGCTGCCTGCTCATTTGCGCCGTAGTTGTAGTCATGGGACTGGCACGTGGCTTTCCAGCCTACAAGATGCTTATGGCGGGAGTGTCTCTGGCTGTAGCGGCCATCCCTGAAGGATTGCCGGCGGTGGTCACGATTGCGCTGGCCAGCGGAGTCCAGCGGATGGCCAGAAAAAAAGCGATCATCCGTCGCCTGCCGGCAGTGGAAGTGCTGGGGTGCGCTACCGTAATCTGTGCCGACAAGACGGGGACACTGACGCAAAATAAGATGAACGTCAGGGAAATCTGGGCCGGCGGACGAGTGTACCAAGTCGAAGGAGACGGCTACAGCCCACAGGGGGAGTTTCTTTTCGGCAGCCGCGCGATCAGGCCGGAGTTGGAGCCGGATCTGGGGGTGGCGCTGAAAGCGGCGGTGCTTTGTAATAATGCTGGATTGCGCAAAGGGAAAATACCGCTACGGCCGCTCTGGCGCCGTGGGGGTGGGGAGGAGTGGCAGGTAGACGGTGACCCGACGGAAGGGGCGCTGCTTGTGGCGGCAACTCGGGCGGGGATCT
>JAGXSQ010000091.1 GCA_018333395.1 Dethiobacter sp. | reverse complement strand
AAGTGACGTCCCGCGGCAACTCCACCGGTAAATCTTCTTCCGGCACCGCCACCGGCCCACAAGTAGCGCAATAAATAATGGGAATCGGCGCTCCCCAGTAACGCTGGCGGGAAATAAGCCAGTCACGCAGGCGGTAAGTGACCTTAGCCCCGCCCCAGCCACTTGCCGCCAGGTGAGCCGTAATCGCCTCTTTGGCTCCCGCGCTCGCCAAGCCGTCAAACTGGCCGGAGTTGGCCAGCACACCTTCGTCCTCGTAAGCTTCCCGCATCGTCTCTGGCCGCAGTTCGCCGCCGGGCGGGTTAATCACTACCCGGATGGGCAAAGCATGCTTTTGCGCAAACTCAAAGTCCCGCTGGTCATGGGCTGGTACGCCCATCACCGCACCAGAGCCGTAGCCCATCAGCACATAGTTGCCAACCAGCACAGGCACTTCTTCCCCGTTGAGCGGGTTTTGGCAAAAAGCACCGGTAAAGACGCCCTCTTTGACCATCTCGGCCGCAACACGCATAACTTCGCTCAGGTTACGGGTCTTTTTCACGAAAGCGCGGACTTCCTCTTCCTGCGGTGTCCCGCTCACCAGCTCCAGCACGAGCGGGTGCTCCGCCGCGAGCACCATGTAGGTCACACCGCAAAGCGTGTCCGGACGAGTGGTGAAAACTTCAATCTGCTTATCGCTGCCTTTGACAGGAAAACTGATTTGCGCCCCCGTACTCTTGCCAATCCAGTTCTCCTGCATGGCGCGCACCCGCTCCGGCCAGCCAGAAAGCAACTTTAAGTCCTCCAGCAAACGCTCGGCATAGTCCGTAATGCGCAGAAACCACTGTTCGAGGTCCTTAGTCTCCACTCCCTCGCCACAGCGCCAGCAGCCGCCATCCTCCACCTGCTCGTTGGCCAGCACTGTCTCACAGCGCGGGCACCAGTTAACGGCGGCCTTTTTCCGATAAGCCAAGCCCCGCTTATAAAACAACAGGAACAGCCACTGCGTCCAGCGATAATAATCCGGAGCACAGGTGGTCACCTCCCTGTCCCAGTCATAGCTTAACCCCAAAGCTTTCAGTTGCTTTTTCATCACGGCGATGTTAGCGTAAGTCCAGTCAGCCGGATGAACCTGGCGCAAAGTAGCGGCGTTTTCCGCCGGCAACCCAAAAGCATCCCAGCCCATGGGATGCAGGACGCTGTAGCCGCGCATGCGCAGATACCGGGCCAAAACATCCCCGATGGTGTAAACGCGCATATGCCCCATATGCAGCTTACCCGAAGGATAGGGGAACATCTCCAGCACATAGTATTTTTTCTTTCCGTGATCGTCAGTACGGTAAAAGCTATTTTCCTGCCAAAAACTTTGCCACTTTGGTTCGGTCTCCTGCGGATTATACTCAGCCACTGTTACTGCCTCCTGTTAATTTAAAAAATACCTGCCTGCCGACAGGCAGGCCTGCTTGGGCTTTTTTGTCTATTATTATACATTACTTGAGGAAATGCAAGCCTACCCCCCAGTCTGAAAAAGCGGTGGGGTTCTACCCCACCGCCCAGATCGTAATACCCCTCGTCAATTCATGCAGCTAATCAGCTTCTTACCTAATCCAGTACCGCCGCATTACTATCCGCTGCGTCATAGACCACAGAATCTGCAGTATGAGTCACCCCTGCAGCAAAATAGATTTTATTTTGTAGAGGAAGACCCCTCCGGGGGCTATAACCTCTACTTCATCGCCGACTTTTTTAAACAATAACGACTTACCAACCGGTGATAAATACGATACATCTCCCTCTCTTATACTGCCGCGGAAGGGGCTCACTATGCGATACTTAAAGACATCCAGGTCCGATAAGTCCTGTATTTCCACTTCACTGCCTATGGTTACAAAGGGTACTTTGTTGTCTGTAGTTTGCGACCTTTTTGCATTTCTGATAAGTTGGTCAAGGCGTTTAATATAATTGTCGATAAGCATCTCGATTTCATTACGTTCTGTCGACTGTTCAGGGTAGTATTCCTCAAGGAGCTTTTTCTTCCCATCTTCAATTTCTACCAAATGTTTGACCAAATTTTCAAATGTGGCTTTTGACAATGTAACCTTAGCCAATTTAACTCCCTCCAACATTTACCCATTAAATGGAAAACCCCCTGTATAAAACGGAAGGGCGTTTCGCTAAAACGGCGAAACACCCGATCAGGGGAATCTTATCATGGATCACAATGATTGTCAACAGTGTATTATATTTCCATTTAATGTAAAGGGTTAGAGGTTCTGGTATTTTAAAAACAGTCCATCAGCGGCCCACCGCAGCGCCGCTTTTCTTTTAGAACTTGAAGTTGCCGAACTTTGATTCCGGAATAGAACGGTGCTGTGCCAGTTCAAAGCCGCGGGCAATTTTATCTCGCGCCTCCGGCCAGGTAACGATACCGTCGTGAAATAATAGTGAGCCTGTCACATAAGGGTGTCCGTCCCGATCGTAGCGCTCCACCATCGCCTCGCGGAACTCCGTCATTTTTTCCTCGTCAACCGTCTCACCCTTGGCCTCCCTATTTTTTCTTTCAATGCTCTCTAGAATGAAAGAAGCTGTGCGCCCGGACATCACCGTCGTCCTGGCTCGCATCGTATGGAAGATGAAGCGGGGGTTATAAGCGCGCCCGCACATCCCATAATTGGCCGCCCCATGGTCCGGGCCGATCACCCACTGCACTTTTGGCACCTCGACACAGGCGCAGGCGCGAACCATATCAGCGCCGTACTTGCCGATACCTCCCCACTCCTCTTTGCTGCCGACCATATAGCCTGGCGAGTTCTGGATGTAGAGTAGCGGCGTCTTGTCATTGCCGCAACGCATCACCCACTCCGTGGCCTTGCGGGCCGCCTCAATAAAAATAACGCCGTTTCTGTTGGAGGCTACAATACCGATGGGCATTCCCTTGAGCCAGATTTTCCCGCAGACAATATTGTCCCCGCGACCTGGAGCGTAACCTGCCTTGTACTCCTGAAAGTAGCTTCCATCAGCCAGGCATTTAATCACATCATAAATATTGACCGGCTTGTACGGATCAGCCGGCATACAGTTCATTAATTCTTCCGGGCCGTATAGCGGCTCCTCCCAAGATTCGTAGCGCTGGCCGTGAAATTCCTGCGGCGGGTCAAAAGCGATAATCTCCCGCAGTTTCGCGATGCCTTCTTCCTGCGTGCGGACAAAGTGGTCAGCGCCGCCGGAATGCTGGGTATGGACATAGGCCCCGCCCAAGTCTTCGGCCGATATTTCCTCCCCGATAGCGGAGCGTACCATGGGCGGCCCGGCGAGGAAGGCATAGGCAAGCTTGTCAATCATAATCGACTCGCAAGCCAAGTAAACGATATAAGCGCCTCCGGCAGTATTGCCGCCGGTGCTCAGCGTGTACTGCTTGATACCGCTAGCCGACATACGCGTCATGTTATAGAACATGGAGCCAAACATGCCCTCGTCAGCGAAGCATTCGCGTTGCAGCGGCAAAAAGACGCCGCCGGAGTCGGCGATATAAATACAGGTCAGCCCACACTGCTCGGCGATTTTCTGCGCCCTCATATGTTTCTTGAGCGTAATGGGGTAATACGTTCCCGCTGTCATCCGGCTCTCGTTAGCAAAAATCATACAGTCCTTGCCATGGACTTTGCCTACGCCGGTAACTAGACCTCCCCCGGGAATGTGAGGCTGCTCAGGATAGCCTATATGGTAGCCCGCTTCCAGCCCCAGCTCATAAAAATCTGTCCCCGGGTCAACAAGCAGGCTTACCAGTTCCCGAGCCGGCCTTTTACCTTGCTTCGCTAACCGCTCCTGTTGCTTCCTCCCGCCAACATTGTAAGCTTCCTCCCGGCGCCACAGTAGCTGCTGATCGAGCTCCAGCCAATATTCGTAGTTCTCCTGCTGTTTATCTTCCAGGATTGACATTGCCTTCCCTCCCAACAATTTCTCTGCTAAAGGAGAATCCTCGGGTTACGTAGCTTAGATTTAGCACGCAAATTATGTGCCAAAAAATTCGTCAACTACTGTGCAACGCTCCGTCTCTTTCTGCGGCCGACACAGCCCCTCCGGCCGCTTTAGGGTTTGCCAAACCCCTCCCTGCCTTGAGCTGGTTCTGCATCGCGTGCTGCAGAACCGCCTCCGTCGGGTCTGTCTCCCAGGTAATATATATTCGCGAGAGACAGCAAAAACCCTGCCCCGAGCAGTAAGTTTACCATCCTGTGGCAAGATAATCCAGGCAGGCTAACGCAGAACCATCAAAATAAATTTGCGGCCAGGCGGTCTTCTTTAATATGTGGGGGAACATTCCTCTGGCAGCTTCTGTTCCCTTTTGTTTTTGGCATTGTTGGCTTTAGCATATTTCTGCCGGGCGTTATCCGGTGGCTCTTGGCCTGTTGCCAGCTATTTTTAAGCAGGAGATTCTCGGCAGAGACGAAAATTTTATGGAAGGTGACGTACATCACAGTAGCTAGTTACGGGAAACGTTACAATGATATCAAAACTTTCAAGGAGGCTGATTTTCGTGAGTATGTTCTGCAACCAGTGTGAGCAGACCGCAAAAGGCGTTGCCTGCACAACAGGCGGCGTATGCGGTAAAGACCAAGAAGTAGCTGCGCTTCTGGACCTGCTGATTCATGCGCTAAAGGGGCTTTCCCTCTACGCCAGAGAAGGCCGCAGAGTCGGCGTAACCGACCACGAGGCAAACAGCTTTACTGTTCAAGGACTCTTTACCACTCTGACTAATGTAGACTTTGATCCGACCCGCTACCAGGAATACATCGCCGAAACTGTGCGGCTGCGCGAACAATTAAAGCAAAAAGTCGCCCAGGCCGGCGGCAACGTCAGCTTTAGCCATCCCTCTGCCACTTTTAAGCCCGCCGCTGATATCCCTGGGCTGGTGTCACAGGGCAGAGAAGTGGGCTTGAACTCGGACCAGACAACGGATGCCGACATTCAATCACTGCAAAGAACCTTGCTTTTCGGTCTCAAAGGCGTGGCGGCGTATACAGACCATGCCCGAATCATTGGTCAGGAAGATGACAAAGTATACGCTTTCATCCACGAAGCGCTGGCCACCCTGACAGAGAAAACCCTGTCTCTGCATGACTGGCTTGGCTTGGTGCTAAAATGCGGAGAAATAAACCTGCGCGCCATGGAACTGCTGGATGCTGGCAACACCGGCACTTATGGCCATCCCACCCCCACAGAAGTACCTCTGGGCCACAAAAAAGGGAAATGTATTCTCATTTCCGGCCACGACCTGAAAGACTTAGGCTTATTGCTCGCCCAGACCGCCGACAAAGGGATTAACATCTACACCCACGGCGAGATGCTGCCAACCCACGGTTACCCGGAACTAAAGAAGCACAGCCACTTCTACGGGCATTTCGGCACCGCCTGGCAGAACCAACAAAAAGAGTTTGCCGGCTTCCCCGGCGCCATCCTGATGACTACCAACTGCCTGCAAAAACCACAGCAATCCTACACCGAGAACATCTTTACCACCGGACAGGTCGGCTGGCCCGGTGTCCGCCATGTGAAGAATGGCCAGTTTGGCCCGGTCATTGAAAAAGCGCTTTCTCTGCCGGGATTCACCACAGATGAAGACAAAGGCAGCGTCCTGGTCGGCTTCGCCCGCCAGGCGGTCATCGGGGCAGCCCCCACGGTTATTGAAGCTGTCAAAAGCGGCGCCATCAGGCATTTCTTCCTCGTTGGCGGCTGCGACGGCGCCAAACCGGGACGGAGCTACTATACCGATTTTGTGGAGAAGGCGCCCAAAGACACCGTTATCCTGACGCTCGCTTGCGGCAAATTCCGCTTCTATGACAAAAAGCTGGGCGACATTGGCGGCCTACCTAGGTTACTGGACGTTGGACAGTGTAACGATGCCTATTCCGCCATCCGTATCGCTCTGGCCCTCGCTGACGCCTTCGACTGCAGCGTCAATGATTTGCCGCTGACACTGGTTCTTTCCTGGTACGAGCAAAAAGCGGTCGCCATCCTGCTGACACTCCTGCATCTTGGCCTGAGGAACATCTATATCGGCCCAAGCCTGCCCGCCTTCCTCACGCCCAATGTGCTGAATGTCCTGGTGGAAAACTTTAATCTGCGCCCCATTTCCACTCCTGAACAAGACCTCGCCGCAATCCTTGGTTAAAGCGGTACGGAGAGCCAATTTGGCTCTCCGTACTTTTTTGCCCGTCCTCCAGCGCCTTGTTTGCGCACCCTGCGTCTGCTAGGCGAATGAAGTGCCGGCGTGCAGGGTCTAGCCTACCTGAGTAGTAAGGAAGATAGGGAGAGACATATGCCCTATCTGGTCTTGCAGTTCTTCTATGCTATCAAGATGCTTGTCTTCATCGCTTAGAATATGTTCCAGTATTTCCCGCGTAGCAAAATCCCTCACTTCCCCGGCCAAGATAATAGCTTCGTTATATGCCTCAACCGCCCCTTTTTCCGCAGCGTGGTCGTGCGCCAGCTGCTTTTCGATATCGCCTCCAATGCGGATCTCTTTCAAGTGAGAAACAATCGGCATCCCTTCGAGAAAGAGTATCCTCGCAATAAGTTTTTCCGCATGTTTCATTTCCTCTATAGCCCTTTTTTCTACCCGTTCGTGCAGTTTCCCATAACCCCAGTTGGCACACATTTCAGAGTGGACCATGTACTGGTTAATGGCGCTCAGCTCATCGGCCAGCAGCGAATTTAACACCTCGATCAGCTTCTGATTACCTTTCATACCACACAAGTCCCCTTTCTTTTTTTGAGCACTAACCTGCCAGATTTTAACCCGTTCGGCATTAGGCAGCCACTTCCCTTCTTCATGGCTAAATTTGTAAACACACTTGACAGTGTGCGCATGGCCTCTCTCTTCCAACGACATGGGCCTGTCCGTGATGAAAAACATGCTACAGTCGCCCCAGAGCATAAAAACGCTTCCGCACCAGCGTCCAGCCCGCCTGCCGTGACGTCAGAGCGGCAAGGCAGGCACTCCTAGCTAAAGTTGCTCTACGACCATTAGGCAAAAATTCTGAGTTTGCGCGCCTTTACTTTTTCTGGCCTCAGTGGTTATAATAAGTTAAGATAGGAGATCTTGGTGTAAGGAGAAAAGAATATGAAAATACTTCTTCTTTATCCGCGTTATGCCGAGACTTTTTGGGGGTTCCGACACGCGCTAAAATTTATAGGGAAAAAGGCAGCTTATCCTCCGCTTGGGCTACTTACTGTGGCCGCAATGTTGCCTGAGGCTTGGGAAAAAAGATTAATCGATATGAATGTGCAGGCGCTTAAAGACCCCCATCTGCGCTGGGCTGATTATGTGTTTATCAGCGCCATGGCGGTGCAGCGCGAATCTGTCCGGGAAATTCTGGAAAGATGTTTGGCCCTAGGCATAAAAACTGTGGCCGGAGGCCCCCTCTTTACCATGGAGCCCGAAGAATTTCCTGAAGTAGATCATCTTGTTCTAAACGAAGGAGAAGTTACCCTTCCAGAATTCCTCCAAGATCTCGAAAGCGGTTATTGCCGCCGGGTGTACAGTACCCACGTCAAACCAAGCCTTGTACATACCCCGCTCCCACAATGGAACCTGATTAATCTTAACAACTACGCTTCCATGTGCGTCCAGGTTTCCAGAGGCTGTCCCCATCACTGTGATTTTTGCAACATCACGCCTCTTCTTGGCAAACATCCCCGCCTGAAAAGCGCCGAACAGCTTTTAGCGGAGCTTGATGCTCTCTACCGTAAAAGGTGGCGTGGTGCAGTTTTTATTGTGGACGATAATTTCATCGGTAATAAGAGAGCGGTCAAACAACAGTTGCTACCAGCGTTAATTGATTGGATGAAGGAGCGAAAGCACCCGTTCACCTTTATTACCGAGGCCTCCATAAACCTAGCCGACGACGATAAGCTACTGCACCTGATGCGGGAGGCGGGATTCCGCAACGTCTTCATCGGTATTGAAACCGTGAACGAAAGTGGACTTAAAGAATGCCATAAACAGCAAAATATGAACCGTGACCTGCTCGCCTCGGTCAGAAAAATTCAAAACTTTGGCCTGCAGGTCAGCGCAGGCTTCATCGTTGGGTTTGACAGTGATCCCCCGGGCATCTTTGACCAGGTGATTTCTTTCATTCAACAAAGCGGGATCACTACCGCCATGGTCGGACTGCTTAACGCTCCCCAAGGGACACGGCTGTTTGAACGCCTGAAAGCCGAAAAACGCCTGACAGCTAAATTCTCAGGCAACAATACCGATTTCTTCATGAACTTCATTCCCAGAATGGACCCCCAGCAATTGCTGGACGGCTATAAGCGGATTGTTACCACCATCTATTCGCCCGCACTTTATTACGAACGTATCTTGAGGTTTTTCCATGAAGTCAGTCCTGCCAGAGGGGTAGACTTCCCCCGCCTGACTAACTTTGGCTCCCTTAGGGCGCTGTGCCGCGTTACATTGATACTAGGCCTCCTGGAAAATGGTCGTGAGCATTTCTGGAAGTTCATCATCCAAACTTTAGTGAAGCATCCCAAAAGGCTTCCTGACGCGTTAGTGCTGGCCGTTTACGGCTTTCACTTCCGGAAAATATTCACTTCGCGACCATAGACAACCGCTTTCTGGCACATATTCGCACTATAAAGCTGCTCAAAAAGAACGCGCTGGCTAGCGCAGCTTGTCGCGGCGGCGGAGTCGTGAGGAAACGTCCTGCGCCTTGTTTTTGACAGTCAGAGAGCTGGCCCTGATTTTTTCCTGCCACGGCGCGAGATAACGATCGCCGCGCTCAATCCCGCCGCGGGCCTTCCCCAGCCAGGGATCCAGTGCCGTCCGCAGGCCGGCAAAACGACCGGTGTTCAAGAGGAGAAAGCCGATGATAATAGCAGCGGTAGCCCCTAGCAGAAAGATTATAGAACGCATCGCCGTTCTGTTCGCTATTTCTACCTGCGCACCCGGCGCCGGCGCCGCCTGCTGTCCTTCCGGCCCATAGAAATAAAAGCTTACCACATCGGCAAAAAGAGCTATGCCGGCTTTAGCGGCTTCTCGGGAATTGGTGTGTGCCCCCACTTCCAGGAGCAGATTAAATGGCGACAAGTCCTGATTATAGTTGCCCCGCGCCAGAAAAATCCCTTTGATCAGATTGGGATGAACCATGTCCGCCACGCGCTTTAAATCAAGCGCAAACTGGCGCGTCACCTCCATGTTGGGATTTTGCCGGCCCACCACGAACTTAACCTGTGTTACCCACTCATTGCCGATCTGTTCGGCATAGACATGACGCGGCGCCGCGTCGCGATGTACATCGAAAATTACATCCGGCCCTTTGGCCAGCAACCTTTCCGTAGTGGCGCGGGAGCGCCGGTAAGCGCCGCGGTCATGAGGTAGGTGCAGCGTCTCGTCAAGAACGACCCGTACATTCTTGGCCTCCAGGTTTTCGGCAAAGACCCGGCCAACGCCGTGGATGCCACCCTTTGGCACAACAAAGGCTTTGCCGTCGCTCGGGACAAAGGCTTCCGCGTTATGGGTGAAATAAATACCAATCAATCGTCGTGGCGCCGGTGCTGGTTCCAGCCCCTCATTTTCCGCTGCCGGTTGCTGGACCGGCTGCACACCTAATCCCAGACCATCCAGCCAGGTCACTAGGATACTTTCCCTTTGTTCGCTGAAGACGGCGCCAACCTCCCGCACAAAGCGGCCGTAGGCCGTGCGGCCTCTGACGCGGAAGACGCGGTAAAGCCTGTTTTCACCTGTCAGAAACTCGTCACCCACATGAATCCTGCGGCCGGTAATGAGGAGTTCACGGCCGTTTTCGTCTACCATCGTCCAATACTTGGCAGCTTTGACATCCTCTTTGGAGATCTCCTCCATGGGCCCGGCAAAAAAGTCCGTCAGCGGTCGGATCACCGTCATGGCTTCCGGTGTCCTCTCCTGTATAAGAAAACCAGCCAATACTACGGCCCCCAGAAAGAGTAAAGCTAAAACACGACGTTTCATCGCTGCGGACCCCCTTTTATACGTTCCAGTGTCTCCCCCAGCAATTCTGCCAGTAGCACAGCCCCCATGCCCCCGATGACGGCAGCGCCAAAGACGCCTGTAGAGCCGAGCACAATCGGGACATGGAGCTGATAAAGCAGCCAGTTTTCACTCCAGGCCAACACATCAGTGAGGATAACGCCAAAGACTCCTCCCACAAAAGCTGCTCGCCGGGAGCGACCCAGCACATAAGCCGTGATCGCTGCCACAATGGCCGGCAGGAAAAGCGGGTCAACGTCGATAGGCAGTTCGCCATGTAGCGGTAAAATCTTCTCCGACAGGTAAGCAACGACCGCTACTACTCCAGAGGTGATTAACGCCCGCCGTTTTTCCTTAGCCTCATCCGCTGTCACGATCAGGTAGACAGCTACCGCTATGGGAACAAGAGCACCGCCGATGTTCACCGACAGGCCTCCTAACAGCGGTATATTGGGCAGAAACCCTGCTCCCAGCATAGCCAGGAGAATTGTCAGCGCCTGCCCTTTAGTCAGCCGCATCCTGTCGAGCACGCGATGGAGAAAGCCAAGGAAAATCAAGCCTGTTACGACAATTAGTATCAGCATTCCCAAATTGGTGACAAACATCTTGCGCCCACCCTCCAACTTACGCTTTCTCCGGTAGTATCCCCAAGCAGCATAAAAAAAAACCGCCTCGAGGCGGTTTTCACTTTTTGCTACCTAGCACACATTATTTTGTGCTTCAATATACTGTATGGCGCGACAGTACGGCCTGGGCCGCTTTTTTGCCGGCTGCTCAGACGACGGGATTAGTCAGCTCCCCAAGGCCGTCAATGCGCAAAGTAACGGTATCGCCGCTCGTCATGGGGCCGACACCAGCAGGCGTCCCTGTAAGGAGCACATCGCCGGGCAAAAGCGTCATTACCCTAGAAGCATAGGCTATCAACTCCGCCACGCCGAACACCATCTGAGAGGTGCGGGACTGCTGCCGTGTACTGCCGTTGAGTGTGAGGACAATTTCCAGGTCACCGGCGTCTAGGCCGGTGACAATCCAAGGGCCCAGTGGACAGAAAGTGTCAAAAGACTTAGCGCGAGCCCACTGGATGTCCTTCTTCTGTAAATCCCGCGCTGTAACATCATTGCCGCAGGTATAGCCGAAAACGTAACCGAGCGCCTCCTCGACCGGCACATGCCGGGCAGTACGGCCGATTACCACGGCCAGTTCTGCCTCATAGTCCACCCGGCGCGCCATTTCCGGGCGAACTATCGGCTCACCGTGCGCCAGCAAAGCAGAAGGAGCTTTAAGGAAAAGAATCGGCTCTTCGGGCAGTTCCATTTTCATTTCTGCCGCATGGTCACGGTAGTTAAGCCCGATGCCGATGATTTTCGTCGGCCGACAGGGCACGACAAGTTCCACTTCCGCAAGCTCCGCCACCAACCCTGTCTCCCGGTATTGGCCGGAGAAGACGTCCCCGCTTACCGCCCTTACAAGTTCTCCATCCCCAAAGCCTTCATGTTCTACAGCACGGTACCTAAATCGCAGCCAACGCACCCACATCTCTCCCCCTTGTTTTAATGGCAGGTGGCGCAACTTCCGCCATGGCATGACCCGCAGCTTCCGCCGGCAACAGAGCTCTCACCGGAGCGAGCGGGGCGCTGGATCAGCGAAAAAATTTTTTGCACTTCCCTTTCGGCACAGTACGAACACGGCAAACCCTCGCCAGACTCTTCCAGGCGGCAAAGTTTTTCCGTTATTTTTCCGCAGCGGCGGCAGCGAAACTCGTAAATAGGCATAACGTCCTCCTTAACTATTATCGGCCTCAGGAGGTGACAGAGATTGTTTCGGCAGGTTTTGCAATACATGAAAAAAGCAAGCCATTTCCTTCCCTACCCGCTCGTCCAGTACATCCCGGTTTCCATGTACACTCTCGGGCAAGGCACAAACTGGCCTAACCCCTTTAACCAAACCAGGGCACAGTTTTTCCTCTTGCAGGACGCCAAGGCGCTAAAAAGCATCCTAGCGCGCTTCCAGATAAGTGCCGATGTACCCTCTTCCGACACAGACTTGTATGTGCTGGCGCTCAATTTCCAGGTCCGGCTGGTGTTATTTCGTTACCTAACCTGCAAATTGATCGGCGAAAGCAAGGTCAACAGCTTCCACGTTTTTGCCCTGACGAAGAAATATTTCCCGCGCCGCCCCGTACATTTCGCGCTCTACGAGGACAACGGTACGAAGCTGAAAGCGCTAAACCAAGAGATTTTTTAGTGCGGCGACTCCAGTTTAACAAAACGCGTTATCAGGATAGCCTCTACTTCCTGGACCTTGGCCAGCACCTCTTCTGGAACAGGAGAGTCGACTTGCAGCACCATCACCGCTTCCCCTCCGATGGACTGGCGACCAACCTGCATTCCGGCAATATTAATGTCGCTGCCGCCCAAGATAGTGCCTACACGACCGATGATGCCTGGCATGTCAATATAAGTACAAACAATCATGTAGGGCGAAGGGGCTACTTCTATACGGTATTTGCCAATTTGCACAATACGGATATCGTTTTTGTTGAACAGTGTGCCGGCGATGGTCTGGCTGCCCTCCGAGGTTCTGATGGTGACAGTGATCAGATTGGTGAACGTTTCCACTGTCCGGCTGACAACTTCCCGCACCTTAATGCCCCGCTGCTTCGCAATAGCCGGCGCGTTGACATAGTTGACCGTTTCGTGGAGCATAACCGAAAGCAGACCGATCAGGAAAGAGTTAGTTAAAGGTGCGACTTGGTAGTTGGCGATTTCACCGTGGTAGTGAATTTCCACAGCTTCCACTTGGCCGTTAAAGACTTGGGTATAAAATAAGCCTAAGGTTTTCATCAGCGGAATAAACGGCTTGATGTCAGCCAGCGTTTCCGGCGGGATGACCGACACATTGACAGCGCTGACCAAAGGTTCGCCCAGCAGCGCGTTAACCACCTGCTCAGCCACTTGAACCGCCACGTTAACCTGGGCCTCTTCAGTGGAGGCGGCAAGGTGCGGTGTGACAATCACGTTATCTAGGCTACAGAGGGGGTTGTCCACCACCGGTTCCTTCTCAAAGACATCCAAAGCGGCTCCGGCCACTTTTCCTGAACATAGCGCAGCATGAAGAGCCTGCTCATCAATCAGTCCGCCGCGAGCACAATTAATGATGCGCACGCCATCCTTCATCAGGGAGAGTTCTTTTTCACCAACCATGTACTGTGTGCTTTTGGTTAGCGGCGCATGAAAGGTGAGAAAGTCCGCTTTGCGGTAGACTTCTTCTAGGCTAGTCAGGGTAACGCCCAGCTTCTCCGCGCGTTCCACAGAAATATAGGGGTCATAGGCTACAATATCCATGCCCATGGCCTTGGCTCGCTTGACCACCTCGCTGCCGATGCGGCCAAGGCCAACGACGCCCAGCGTTTTGCTAAACAACTCCACGCCCATGAATTTGGAACGCTTCCATTCCCCAGCCCTCATCGAGGATGCTGCGGCAGGAATATTGCGAGCCAGGGAGGTCATCATGGCAATCGTATGCTCTGCCGCAGAAATAGTATTGCCTTCCGGCGCGTTGATGACAATGATGCCCCGTTCAGTTGCTGCCGCCACATCGATATTGTCCACGCCTACACCGGCCCGGCCCACCACTTTCAGCTTGACACCCGCCTCCAAGACCTGGCGAGTCACTTTGGTCGAACTGCGGACAACCAAAGCATCGTACTCCGGTATCCTGGCCACAAGTTCCTCCGGGCTAAGCTCAGTCATCACGTCCACCAACGCTTTCTCCTTAAGCCTAGCTATCCCCAGCTCAGAAATCTGATCACTAACAAGTACCTTCATATAATTAGCGCAAACCTCCTCAGAAACCTCAGGATCCTGCGTGATGCGACAACTCTCTTTCACATCGTGAGCAGGAACAGTCCTTATTCTTATATACCACAGTGCTATGCCTTACGCAAGAGCGTCAAGATGGAAGCATTTTGAACTTTCTTTGCCGTACAGCCATTTTCCTTCTTTTTTCTGCCGCCTCTTTCAGGGCGGTGAAAATTTTCACCGCCTCGTCCTGGCGACCAATCAGCCACTCAGGATGCCATTGTACTCCCAGAGCGAACGGATGATCCACCGCCTCCACCGCTTCCACTACCCCATCAGCCGCCTCCGCGCTAACGGATAAACCGTTGCCAGGGAGGTGAACCGCCTGGTGGTGAAAACTGTTGACCCTGATTTTTTCCCGGCGGATAAGCCGGTAAAGCAAGGAAGGTTGCTCTATACGAACGCTGTGAATAGGATAGGAGCGAGGAGCGCGCTGGCTGTGCTGCAAAGTGGCAATTCCTTGCAAATCCTGGTGCAGGGTGCCGCCGGCACTGATATTAAGCAGCTGGGCACCGCGGCAGATACCCAAAATCGGCACACCTTCTGTCAAGGCACAGCGGGCAAGGAAAATTTCCATCGTATCCCGCTTCGGCTGGACCCAGCCTTGGCCAGGCAAAGCTTCCTGGCCATAGTGAAAAGCATCAGGGTCACCGCCACCACTAAGGATTAGGCCATCAAGCAGCGCTAGGTACGTCCGCCAATGCTTGGAACTGGCGGTAAGCGGAATGAGCAATGGCACAGCACCACTGGCGGCCACTGCTCGTGTGTAAGCGGCAGAAAGTTTGTTTTCAAAAGAAGCGAAGTCACAGGTAATGCCGATACAGGTGGCCACCGGACAAACCTCCCTTAAAGACAAAAACGCAACCGCAAGTTGCGTTCCCCTTAAAAATCGATTAAGCCGAGAGAGATTTTAAGCGCCTGGTTTACTTTCTGCATAATTTTTTCGTCCAGTTCGGTCAGCTTATTCTGCAGACGCTGTTTGTCGATGGTACGAATCTGTTCCAGCAAAATTACCGAATCCTTTTCCAGGCCATAATCTTTGGCCTCCATTTCCACATGAGTGGGCAGTTTGGCTTTGGTAATCTGCGAAGTAATCGCGGCCACAACGACAGTAGGGCTGTACTTGTTCCCCATATCATTCTGAACAACCAGCACAGGGCGGAAGCCACCCTGCTCTGAGCCGACTACAGGACTTAAATCGGCAAAAAAAATGTAGCCGCGCTTTACATCCACCTTACTCACTTGCCACCTACCAGCAATTCGGAAAGCAAATTGGCCTCGTTTTCCACCTCTAAGGCCTCATTGGATAGGTGCAGATTCAAAGTACCCATTTCCAGGTAGCCTCGCCTCATTCTTTCCCTGATTTGATTTTTTTCCCTCTCCTGCAGATAAAGCCACATCGCTTCACGGATCAAGGCGGAGCGGCTTCTATTTTCCAGAGCGATGATGCCATCGACCTCCTGGAGCAGGTTGTACGGCAGGCTAATCATAATTCTTTTTGTTTCTGCCACAGCATGCACCCCCAGAAATCTTCTATTACCGGGTGGAAAAACAGGGGCGGACAGATTCTATCCGCCCCTGGCGCAGGTAGACCCGCGGTACTCGTCGGCTCACGGCTGTAACTACCTCGTAATTGATTGTTCCCAGCCATGCTGCCACTTCGTCGGCGGGAAGCAAGGCTTCTCCCTGTGCGCCAAAAAGGACGGCTTCATCCCCGGCCTCTATTCCCTGGATGCCGTCGACTCTGACTACCATTTGGTCCATACAGACCCGACCCACTACCGGAGCGCGCTGCCCCCGAATCAGAACCTGACCCAGATTGGACAATCGTCGCGGGTAGCCGTCTCCGTAACCTACAGGCAGCGTAGCCAGCAGACAAGTGTCCGTCGTGGTATAGGTGCAGCCATAGGACACACTGGTACCAGCTGGTACTTCTTTCAGCATAACGACCCGGGACTTAAGTGTCATAGCCGGTTGTAGGCGGACAGCACTCGTCGGCACCTCGTCGCCCGGGCTAAGCCCATAGAGGCCGATACCGACACGCACCATCTCCAGATGTGCTGCAGACAAGCACAAAGTAGCGGCGCTGTTAGCAACGTGTCTAAGCGGGATGCGGATACCAAGAAGCGCCAGTTTGTCACAAAGGGCCAGAAAACGCCCCAGTTGCCACCGGGTATAGGCCAGGTCTGCTTGATCGGCAGCCGCAAAATGGGTAAAGATACCCTCTAGCTCCAGACCCGGCAGAGAAGCCAGCTGACTAACGAACCCGTCAGCCGTTTCACAGGGAAACCAGCCTACTCGGCTCATCCCTGTATCTATTTTGACATGAACAGCTAGTTTCCTGCCCAAACAAAGCGCTGCCCGCGAAAAAGCTTCTGCCTCCGCCAAGGTGAACACTGTAGCCACTATACCGTACTGCAAAAGCAGCGGGGCATAATCGCGCGAAGTAAAGCCAAGAACCAGGATTGGTGCGGCGATGCCGCCTTCGCGCAGTTCCAGCGCTTCTTCCACCGTAGCAACTCCCAAAAACGAAGCGCCGGCGGACACAGCCTCCCGAGCTACGGCAACGGCTCCGTGGCCATACCCGTCAGCCTTGACAACGGCCATCACGCGGGTACCCGGTGAGGCAACCTGACGAAATTCACGCACATTGTGAGCTATGGCCGACAACTCAATTTCCGCCCACGTCGGACGTAACGGAAACTGACGCAAGTGCTGCACCACCAATCATTACAGTACCTATTTTATTCCACAGCAGATTTGCTTATTCCTGCCGACTAAAGACTGGTGCCGGTCGCTATTTTCCGGTCGGCCGCACCCATGTTAAAACGATTGTGAATAGCCAAGGCCGCCTCCTCGACACGGTCTGCCGCAATCAGGCAGGAAATACGGATTTCGGAGGTAGAAATAATTTCAATATTAATGCCCTCCGCCGCCAAGGCCTCGAACATAGCGGCCGCTACGCCGGTGTGATGGGCCATCCCCGCCCCGACAATAGAAACTTTGGCCACGCCGCACTGGTGGAAGACGTCCCGGGCCCCTATTTCCCGCGCTACCGGCTCTAGCACAGCAAGCGTTTTGCTGAGGTCCTCACCAGCCACTGTAAAAAGAATATCGTTCTCCCCGTTACGCCGGATACTCTGCACAATCAGGTCCACACTGACACCCGCTCCGGCAATAGCCAGAAAGATACGCGCCGCCACACCCGGCCTGTCCGGGACACCTAGCAACGCAATTTTAGCCTGGTCGGTATCACAGGCAATCCCGCGTACCACCGTCCCTACTTCCATATCTGCCACCTCCTTCACCAATGTCCCCGGGCTGTAATGAAAGCTGGAACGAACATGTATCACCACACCGTGTTCCCGGCCGCACTCCACAGCACGCGGATGCAGCACTTTGGCGCCAAGGCTGGCCAGTTCCAGCATTTCGTCGTAGGTAATCTCATCCAATTTGCGCGCTTCCCCAACCAGTCGCGGATCGATGGTGAACACACCGTCCACGTCCGTATAAATCTCGCAGACATCAGCGCCTAGAGCTGCGGCCAGTGCTACGGCCGTGGTATCTGAACCGCCGCGGCCCAGCGTATTAATCTCTCCGTCATAGTCCCTGCCCTGAAAACCGGCCACCACGGCCACCTTACCCTCAGCCAGCGACTGCTGAACACGGGTAGCCTTAAAGTCTACAATGCGGCCGCCGAGTGCCACCCCATCTGTCAGCACCCCGGCCTGCGGTCCGGTAAATGAGACCGCCTTGTATCCCAGGCCAACGAGTGCCATCGCCAGCAAGGCGCCGCTTACCTGCTCACCAGTGGACAAAAGCAGGGCCATTTCCCGGTCAGGGGGCCGTTCTGTCACTGCTTGAGCCAAAGAAACCAGTTCATCAGTAGTATGTCCCATGGCTGAGACGACGATCGCCATGCTGTGGCCGGCGTCTACCATGGCTCCCACCCGGCGTGCCACGTTCAAAATACGCTCCACACTGCCTACGGAAGTACCTCCGTATTTCTGCACAATCAAGGCCAAGATTGGTTCCTCCTCTTCTCTGGACAAAAAGAATGCTGGCGTGAGCGTTTTGCTGCCTCAGACGACGCGCAGGATGCTGTTGATGGACCGAATCGTCGGTAGTGCGCGGATGACCTCCATCGCTCTGGCAAAGCGCTCCTCCTCCACATCGTGGGTCACCAGTACGATTTCTGCCGTCTCGGCATCGCTGCGTTTCTGGATAATCATGTCCAGACTGACACCGGCATCGCCAAAAGCGTTAGCCAGCGACGCAAAAACACCGGGCCGGTCCTTGGCCTTCAAGCGCAGGTAGAAACTGGAGCGCTGACTGGATATAGGCACGACCGTCCTGGTACCGAAAGTAACCTCCACAATACCATTATCCACCTCGTGCCGGATGGTGCGTGCCGCATCGATAACATCGGCACAGACGGCACTGGCCGTAGGCAGCGAGCCCGCTCCCCGCCCATAAAACATTACCTCGCCGACAGCATCCCCCTCCAGAAAAACAGCATTAAATTCATTAGAAACGGCTGCCAGAGGATGAGTAAGCGGGACAAGCGCCGGATGGACACGCAATACCAGCCCTGCACTGGTATCCTCGCCGATGGCCAGTAGCTTTACCGCATAACCCAGCTCCTGGGCATAGCGAATATCCCGCAACTTGACGGCAGAAATTCCTTCCACGAAAATGTCTGGCAGGTCAATCTTGCTGGAGAAAGCAAGCGAAGCCAAGATGGCCAGCTTGTACGACGCATCACGCCCCTCCACGTCAGATGACGGATCGGCTTCGGCAAAGCCCTTGGCTTGCGCCTCGGCCAGCGCTTCGTCAAATTCCTTGCCGGCACAGGACATCTGGGTCAGAATATAGTTAGTGGTACCGTTAATAATGCCCATCAGGCACTTTATCCTGTTGGCGGCCAGACAGTGTTTCAGCGGGCGGATGAGCGGGATTCCTCCGCCCACACTGGCTTCGTAAAAAATATTCCGCCCCTGAGCCTTAGCCCTCTCCAGCAGTTCCACACCATGACGCGCCATCAGATCCTTGTTGGCCGTCACCACATATTTGCCGTTCCCCAGGGCGCGTGCCACGGCCTGCCGCGCCAACTCCACCCCACCCATCACTTCCACCACGATGTCAATTTCCGGGTCGTCTAGCACATGGTTTACGTTGTCTGTCAGAAGTGCTGGATCCACTGCCACAGCACGGTTTCTTTGGACATCACGGACGGCAATACGCCTGAGCTCCAGTTTGGTGCCGACTTTCTGCCGAATGGCTCCGCCGTTTTGCCTGAGCACCTGCAACACACCGCTGCCTACTGTTCCAAGCCCCAGTAGGCCTATGCCGATATTTTCTTTTTTCATTGTTACATCACCCTCCTCAATTGTGCCCTACCAGTTCCAGCTTACGCACGCCAGGCACCTGTGCCAGGCTGTTCAGCAGCTCGTCCACCTCCACCAAGAGTTCTGCCGTTTCGAAAGAAATGGAGGCATTGGCTACACCCTGCAGCGGCAACCCCTGGTTGATGGTCAAGATATTGCCCTCGGACTTAGCAATTTCTTTTAAGACCTCCGAAAGCACGCCGGAAGTATGTTCTAGGATGAGCACGATAGTCATAATTTTCCCGCGACTTGCTTCCCCGAAAGAGAAAATAGCGTGGCGGTACTTGTAGAAGGCGCCCCTGCTAATGCCGGCAACCTGGACTGCTTCGTTTACCGTTTTGGCCTCGCCGCTCCTGAGTATCTCCTTGGCCTGCACCGTCTTACGCAGTACGACAGGCAGAACTCTCTCCTGGACCAGAAAATATTTTTCCCTTCCGGCCATTGGCCACCTCCTGTCCACGACGAGTAGACACTTATCTATGCACGTTAAACATTATAACACCAGGTTCCCCTGCCGACAAGGTCATTTTGCCGAGCGAAAGCAAAAAAAAAGCGCTACGGGCGCGGTTCAGGAAGGCAAATGAAGGTGCCGATACGTAAATTTTGCGGGTCAAGGCCAGGATTGAGGGCCAAGATCTCCTCCACAGTCGTTTTTTGCTCGCTGGCGATGGTAAAGAGCGTGTCCCCCGGCCCAATTTCCAGGAAAATCTCTGTCAGGCATGGCGGCAGTTCGTCGATACCCATGCTATCACCCCACCTCTATGCTATGCTTACGCCGGTCAATCTGTGCAGCGCAAAAATTAGTCCGCTGTCAGAGAGGCGGCCACACGCATCATCTCCGGCAGCGGCAGCGAACCAGTCAAAATAAAGGCACTCGTTTCGTTGCTCCACCAGAGCGTATGCAAATCACCCACCCGGTTTTTCAGGTACAGGGCCGGCGTTTGGCCAATGAAGACCTCCTGCATACCCACGGCACGCTGCTGTCGGTTATCACCGGCAGGTCGCTGTATCAACGTAAAGGGACGCTGTCCGCCAAAGGTAAGCATCAGTTGTCCTCGCCCCTCTTCTTCAGCGCGGGAAACAGCCATCAGCCCTGTTCCTTGTGGAAGATAAGTGGGAACGTAGACAGGGAGCGGCCATTCACGGCGGGCTTCTGCCAAGGAAAGAGGGCGAATCAGGTAGTGTGCGGAGGCTGCGTGATCTTGCGGCGCGGTAAACTCAAAAAGCCCGGCCGCAAAGTCCGGGTTCAGGTCCAAACTGATACCGGTCAGACGGTTGAGAAGCACCCCGTCCCGATACTTTTCCACCATCTGCGGGAAAAGTGACTTGTTATCAAGCCAGAGCCGGATTGTCTCAGACGTTGCCGGCCGTGCATAGGAAACAACAAAAAAAGCGCGCTGTTCCTTTTCCTGCCGTCCTTCGAAGCGGTAACCCGGTGTCTGGACCAGCTCTTCCAGGTAATTCAGCAGCAGAAACGGCGGAGACACTTCCTGAGCTGCGGTCGCGTCAAGGCGAAAATAATCGGCCAAGCCCGGATGGTAAACCCAAACATATTCTCCGTCACAGAGAAAAACCTGCCGCTCAGAACCAAAGTCTACTTCTATTCGCCAAAAATCCGGCGCCCTGTACCACTGCCGAACTCTGTAGCGCTGCTCACCGCGAGGGCTAAAGACCACAGCATCCACTTCGGCAAAATACCCCTGTAGCCTTGATATTCTCCGGGAAACGTTTCCCGCCAGCCTTTCCGGCTGCATGGCACACCCCACCAAAGCCAAGGCCAGCAACAGCGCAACCATCCGGGCCCTAAGCGACAAGCGCCTCTCTCCTTTGCTCCGTTATCAGAGCATCGCCTTAATCAGGTCCTGGCGGCTGACGATGCCGACCAGTTTCCCCGCTCCGTCGACGACAGGAACGCGGTTCACCTTCTTTTCCACCATGATGGTGGCAATTGCCTCCACAGAAGTATCCTCTTTAACAGTGTAGACTCTGGTAGTCATCAGATCCCCTACCTTGGCCGCCGTCATTTTCATCAGATCCTGCCCCAGACGGTTGGGGTTCTCCAGATAAACGACACCGCCCAGAATCTCCAGGAATGCCGGTATGTGCAGCTTTTTATCCTGGTAAACCAAGTCGCCCTCGCTAACGATGCCGATAATGCGGCCTTCTTTATCCACCACAGGCAAGCCGCTGATTTTATGCTCCAAAAGAAGTCTGGCTAATTCTTGAACAGTGGTATCACTGGCGACGGTCACAACATCTCTGGTCATTAAATCCCTGCCCAACATTGTGCGTGCTCCTCTCTAAATGTTTATTTTTTTTAGTTCGAGATATGCCTGTGGCAACATTTCCACTATATCGCCCGCTACCATCCCGGCCTCGCCTCTGGCGGAGGCCGCTAGGTCGCCGGCTAGGCCGTGCAGGTAGACAGCAAGCCTGGCAGAGTCAACAGGTTTCAATCCCTGTGCCAGCAGCGCCGCCAGCAATCCGGTCAGTACGTCGCCGCTGCCGGCGGAAGCCATACCGCTGTTGCCGGTCACGTTAAGGGCTATTGGCCCTGCGGGAGCGGTAATAAGCGTATGGGCACCTTTCAGCACCGCGACACCCTGCAAGCGTACGGCCAGTTCACGGACAGCTGTCGGCCTGTCGGCCTGCACCGTTGCCGTGTCACAACCAAGCAAGCGGGCCGCCTCCCCTGGATGGGGAGTCAGCACCGTACCAGCGGCACGCCCGAGGAAGGCTGCCGGGCGCCTCGCCAGCAGATTCAAAGCACCGGCATCCAGCGCCACCGGCAGCAGGCAGTCTTTTAGGATCCCCGCCAGCACAAGCCCACTCTCCTCATCGTCTGAGAGACCGGGACCCACAGCCACCGTCTGGCAGGCAGGCCAGTGCTGCCGTAGTAAGTCAAGCGCCTCAGGCGCGATATTTCCACGTCTGTTTTCCGGTAGCGCCAGTGTAATCACTTCCGGTGCTTGCACCGCTACCACCTGCTGTATCCCGCGCGGTACCGCCGCGATAACCAAGCCTGCCCCGCCGCGTAAAACGGCACGTGCTGCCAGCACCACCGCACCGGCCATGCCCGGAGAACCGGCCACCAGTAACACCCGGCCAAACGTTCCCTTGTGCCCATCGGGCGGGCGGTCAGGCAGAAGCCGGCGCACGGTTTCCTTTGTCAGCAGGACAAACGCGTGGCTGGAGAGCAGCTGTTCCGGGATACCAATATCAGCCACCTCCAGCCGACCGGCATGGGTGGCGCCTGGAAAAAGAAGCAGCCCACGCTTGGGCAGAGCAAAAGTGATTGTGACATCGGCTCTGATAGCCTCACCCGACACGCGCCCGCTGTCGGCACAGACGCCGGAAGGGATGTCCACCGCCAGTACCGGTGCCCCGGACGCGTTAACCAGCCTGATCATCTCCGCATAGGGCGATTCCGCCTGGCGGGTAAGTCCGGTACCCAGCAGCGCATCCACCACTAGGTCTGTCCGGGAAAGCTCCCTGGCCAAGTCAGCAAAAGAAGACTCGCTGTCTGCAACCCGGCAGGTGTGACCAAGACGTTGCAGAATAGTGAGGTTGGTCAAAGCGTCACCACGGTACGACGCAGGCGGCGCGGCGAGCCAGATGGAAACGGCCATTTCACGCCGCAGGTGACGTGCCGCCACCAGGCCGTCCCCACCATTGTTACCGCGTCCGGCCAGGACTGTTACCCGACGGCAGCGCCAGAGATGGCGAACAGCCTCCGCGACGCGCAGGCCGGCGTTCTCCATCAAAACAATGCCCGGGATGCCAAACTCGACAGTGGCGCGCTCATCCAGGAGTCGCATCTCTGCCGCCGTCACAACATCCATCATTTTCACCCCGCTTTACTAGCTCACGCTTTTACGCGTCAGAGCCACAGCCGCCGCCACAGCCACCCTGCTTGCGGCCTGTTTCCATGCCGGTAACATGGGCGATAGCCCTGTTAACAGCGGCTAGCAATTCATCCACTTTACTTTTAGCCTCTAGGTAGGCAGCAATCTCTTTGTTCTCCAGCATTTTCATCTGGTGTGCCTGAAACTCCTGGGCCCTTTCTTGGACATCGCCGCCCGACATATGCGCCTCGTGCAGCGACTGCCGCCTAGCCTGCAACTCACCCAATAGCTTGCTCGCTTCCTCGCTGTTTTCCATCGCCTCTTTAGCCGTCTGAAAATTTTTGTGCTCCGGCGAAACCAAAATGGCCTGCCCAAGCTGTCGAGCTTGCTCCATAATATCCATTTTTTCAGCCTCCTTAAGTCTGATCTTTTTTGTTCCGATAAGCTGCTATCGCCTTGTGCAAGGCGTCAGCAGCTAAGTTGGAACAGTGCATCTTATTCTCCGGCAGACCGCCAAGCTCCTCGGCTACCTGCCTGTTTGTCACAGCGAGTGCTTCGTCAATAGTCTTTCCCCTGACCATCTCGGTCACCACGCTACTGGTGGCAATAGCAGCACCACAGCCAAAAGTCCTAAACTTTACATCTTCAATGACATCCTGCTCGTTAACCTTGATGTAAATGCGCATGATGTCTCCGCATTTCATATTCCCCACTTCACCCACGCCGTCTGCATCAGCAATTTCCCCCACGTTACGGGGATTGCTAAAATGCTCCATCACCTTTTCTGTGTACATTCGCTCCACCTCAAAAGTTTGTTTATTCCCGCCGCTGACCGGCATAGACCGAAGACATAGAACGCAGACGAGCCACAATCTCCGGCACAACCGCAAGCACATAGTCAATTTCTTCTTCCGTGTTGCCGACGCCCAGCGTCAGGCGCAGCGAACCGTGGGCCATCTGGTGGTCTAGGCCCATGGCCAGCAGCACATGAGAGGGGTCGAGAGACCCCGACGTACAGGCAGAACCACTGGAGGCGGCAATACCTTTTAAGTCTAGACTAAGGATCAGAGACTCACCTTCTACGTACTGGACGCTGACATTAACATTGCCGGGCAGCCGCTCCGTCGGGTGGCCGTTTAAGCGGACATGGCCGATTTTTAGCAATCCTCCGAGCAGCTTATCGCGCAACTTTATAATCTTAGGCACTTTTTTGTCCATGCCCTGCACCGCCAGTTCAATAGCGCAACCCATACCGATAATGCTCGGAACATTCTCCGTGCCCGGCCGCATCTTCCGTTCCTGAGAACCGCCAAAGTTAAAGACTTTCAGCCGTGTGCCTTTGCGCACATACAACGCCCCCACTCCCTTGGGGCCATAGTGCTTGTGAGCGGAAATAGCCAGCAGGTCACAGCTTAAGTCCTGGACATTTACCGGCAGATTGCCGATGGCCTGGACAGCATCAGTATGAAAAATAATCTCTCTGGCCCGCGCCATTTTGCCAATCTCTGCCACCGGCTGGATGGTACCTACTTCATTGTTGGCCAGCATAATGCTAATCAGGATGGTTTTGTCCGTGATGGCCGCTTCCACCTCCTGAAGCGAAACCATACCGTGTGCGTCCACAGGCAGAACGGTGACTTCAAAGCCCTCTTCCCGCAGTGCCAGACAAGTGTCGAGCACAGCGTGGTGCTCCACAGCGCTGGTAATGATGTGATTACCCCGTTTTTGTCCAGCTCGGGCGGCACCGCGGATGGCTAGGTTATCAGACTCGGTACCGCCGGACGTAAAAACAATTTCCCGCGGCTCGGCGCCAATGGCCGCCGCCACCTTTTCCCGCGCTTCCTCCAGTCCCTTACGCACCTCACGACCGAAAGCGTGCAGACTGGAGGGATTGCCAAAAAGATCGGTCAGATAGGGCTTCATCGCCTCCAGCACTTCCGGGTGCAGCGGTGTAGTCGCCCCGTGGTCCAGGTAAATTTTGTCCATGGTCAAACCCCCCGTCTTAAATCTGATTGTTCTACCGTCTCTCCTCCACTGGCAGGCAGATAACATCAGCCAGGGTAATCTCATCCAGCACCTGCTCCATGCGGTCACGTAGTTTTTCCCAGATGCCACGTGTCAGGCAAGCCGGGCTGCGGACGCAAGACTCCCCGTTATCATCTGACACACATTCTACCGGCGCAATGCGCCCTTCCAAAGCACGGACTATTTCCCCCACCCTGATTTGCTCCGGCGGACGCGCCAAAGCGTAACCTCCTTTGGCCCCACGCACGCTGTCAATCAGGCCGGCGCGGCGGAGCGGCAGGAAAATCTGCTCTAAAAACTGGTAAGAGATATTCTCCCGCCTGGCAATCTCGCGCAGAGGGACGGGACCGGAACGGAAGTCCAGCGCTAGGATGGTCATGGCACGGACGCCATATTCTCCCTTAGCGGATAACTTCACCAACCTCACCCCGCCTTAATCCCGATAAAATTACTCGGCTTTTTTTCAGAGTAGCAGAAAGCGCAGCGGCCGTCAAGCCTATTTTCTTTCCCCACGTCCAAATTATGTATTGCTTACCAAGGCTACCGCTTGGGCTACCGCATATTCACGACAGTGACTAAGGGACAAAGAGATACAGCTAATGCCGACCTCCCTGGCCTTAGAAGCCGCCCGGCCTTGCAACCGCACCCAAGGCTCGCCGCCCGGCCGAGTAAAAATCTCCACCTCTGTCCAGGACACTGCGCCAAGTCCTACCCCAAGCAGCTTAAACACAGCTTCTTTGCCAGCCACACGCGCTGCCAGGTGTTTGGCTAGGTGCGGCCTCTCTCGCAGCAGCGTCTGTTCCTCCAAAGTGAAAAAACGCCGCATAAAAGCAGCCGGGCGCTTTTCGTAAGCGCGGCTGATCCGACCGATCTCCATCAAATCAATACCACAGCGGACAGGTTCGAAAAGCTTGTTCAATGTGTCTCTTCCTGGCTATCAAAGGCAATGTCTGCTATGTCATAGGTAAACTCGACCAACCACGGCGCCATGTAAATCGGCGCAGCAAAGCGTAACGCCAAGGCAATGGCATCACTCGGCCGGGAATCAATGATGGTGACGCGCCCGTCGTGCCGCAGATGAATCTCCGCGAAGTACGTGTTGTCCCGAATATCAGTTATGACAATTTTTTCTATTATCCCGCCGAGTTGATACACCAACGTCTTTAGCAAATCGTGTGTCAGCGGGCGCGTCGGCAATTCTCCCTGTAGCGGCAGCGCAATACTATGGGCCTCCAGCGGACCGATGACAATGGGCAGCACCTTTTTTTCTCTCTTATCTGTCAGTAAAACAGAAAACTCCCCACTTTGACCTACCGTAACCGCCTTGACCTTCATCTCCAGCACGCCCTCACCCCTTACTTTTTTAACGACCCTTTTCTTAGCTTCAGTTTAGCATAAAACAACGATAGCAACAACTCCGACCGCCAAAACGCTCTGAACAAGAAGGTATTTTTGCCGCCATCTAGAATAAGTCTACGCCGGAAAAATTTGCGCCGGTAAAGAAACTCCACAGAGAGGGTGTTCAGCCATGGGGCATCTTGGCCTTGCCAAAGAGGAAGTCTACAAAGCGTTGGCCGGTCGACTTGATAAAAATCCGATCGGTGCACCGCTAAACGAGACGCTGCTTGCGATTCTAAAAATCTTGTTTACCGAAAAGGAAGCGGAAATTGGCGGCAAATTCCCCGCCGGTTTTTCTACCGCCGACAAGCTGGCCCATTTTTTGGGACTTAGCCGCGAAGAAATCGTGGCTCATCTAGAAGAGATGGCCAGCAAAGGTCTGGTCATTGATGTCCCGCGCGGGACGGAAACGTTTTATCTGCTTTCCCCTCTAGTCGTCGGCTTCTTTGAGTACACCTTCATGCGTACCGACGACCGTTTGCCGCTTAAAGAACTGGCCGAACTGTTTGAACGCTACCATCATGAACCGGGAGTGGCAGAAGAGTTTTTCGGGGCTGAAACAAAAATATTCAAAACCTGGGCGTATGAAAGCCTGCATCCCGTGGAAGTCCGCACTGAAGTGCTGGACTATGAAAAAGCGTCCGTCATGATCCGTGACGCCGGCGGAGGTTCTTTAGGCACCTGCTATTGCCGCCACCAAGCGCTACACATGGGAAAGGCCTGTGACGCGCCCCTGACCGACGTCTGCACCTCGCTCGGCAACGCCGCAGAATGGTTGGTGCGCCGCAAATTCGCCCGCCCAGCCACCGTCGATGAGCTGTTGCGCGTGCTGGAAAAAACAGAAAAGCTGGGCCTAGTCCACCTCGTTGACAATGTCCGGAACAATCCGGCCTTCCTCTGTCACTGCTGTGGTTGCTGTTGCGGCGCCTTGCGCTCCATCAATGAGAGCGGCGTGCGCTCCGTCCATCCCAGCAATTTTACCCTGGAAATTGACAGCGACGCCTGTGTCGGTTGCGGCAACTGTGTGGCGCGTTGCCACGTGAAGGCCATCCAGCTGGCTCCCTCTGCCAACGGTAGCCAAGACCACGCCGTTCTTTTGCCAGACCGCTGTCTTGGCTGCGGCGCCTGCGTAGCAACCTGCAAGCCGGCAGCCCTAAAGCTCCAACAACATCTCACGCTCCATGTCCCTCCCAAAGATAAAAAAGAGCAAATGCTGCTCATCGCCAAAGAAAAAGGTAAAATTTAGCAGAAACAGACACTAGGGAGCGCCCGGGCCGTGATTTTTAACCGCCAAGACCTGACCCTTAAAGGGTCAGGTCTTTTTGTTTGGCACTGACGCGGTGTACTGGTAAAAATGGCATTGGAGACGCCCGTTATATAGCTTACGCTTTTTAGCGGCTGGGCGCCCGAAAAACTGTTCAAAATCCGGGTGGGAAGTCAGGACAAAAAATGACCAGGTGGGCAGCTCGCCAAACACACGCCGCATTTCCCGGTAAATCGCCTCCGCCTCCCGCACCTCCCCTAAGCGTTCGCCGTAAGGCGGGTTACAAATGACATAGCCCTGCTCAAAGCGAGAACGGAAATCGGCTAGCGGTCTCCTCTGCCAGTGAATATGCTGCTCCACACCAGCCAAGCGGGCATGGTGGCGGGCCAGTTCCAGCACCTTTTCATCAGTGTCCGTCCCGAAAACTCGCAAAGCGCGGTCGTGGACGATGCTGTCACGAGCCTCCTCCTGCGCCTTTTCCCACAGTGTAGCCGGGATATTCGGCCATCTCCCAGCGTCAAATGCCCGGCTAAGTCCGGGCGCCTTATTTAACCCGATGAGCGCCGTCTCTAGTGGTATTGTCCCCGCCCCGCAGAATGGGTCGGCCAGCACGCGGTCGGCAGACCACTTGCTAAGCAATACTAGCGCCGCCGCCAATGTTTCTCGCAACGGCGCTGCGGAAGCTAGCTGACGGTAACCGCGCTTGTGCAGGCCGGCACCGCTAGTGTCCAGAGTCAGCATCGCCCTGTCTTTGAGGAGGGAAACCTCTATTTTATAGCGCGGCCCGTCTTCTGGGAACCAGGAACGCCGGTACTTCTGCTTCATTTTCTCCACAACGGCCTTCTTAACGATAGCCTGACAGTCAGCCACGCTGTAAAGTGTCGATTTTACTGCTTTCCCCGTCACGGGAAACTCAGCGTTCTCCGGCAGCCACGTTTCCCATGGCAACGCTTTTGTCCCCTCAAAAAGCTCGTCAAAGGTGGTAGCGCCAAATTCGCCGATTTTCAGCAGCACGCGGTCGGCCGTCCGTAGCCAGAGGTTAGCCCGGCAGAGCGCCGCCAGGTCGCCCCGGAAAGTTACGCGGCCGTTTTCCACCATCTGGTCGGTGTAGCCAAGTCGTTTCAGTTCCCCGGCCACGACCGCTTCCAGCCCGAAAGCAGCAGTGGCAATTAACTCTATTTTCGCCATCGTTTTTCCCTTCACCTCACGGATAGTCCCGTTTCATTAGCTAGCCCGGTCAAATAACCACTACGCGGGTCGGATCTTAAGCTTCCACCACCAACGTGAAGTCGAGCTGGCGCTCATCCTTGGCGACACGTTTAAGCTGGACGCGGATGTGCTGACCGATGCGGTAGGTTCGGCCGGTACGCTCGCCACTAAGGAGCAGCTTCGCGGCGTCAAAATGGTAATAGTCATCGCTGAGACTGGAGATATGAACCAGTCCTTCCACCAGATTGTCAAGCTCTGCAAAAAGGCCAAAAAAGGTAACACCTGAAATGATGGCCTCAAACTCCTGCCCTTCTTTGCCTTGCATGAATTCGATTTTCTTTAGAGCCACACTTTCCCTCTCGGCTTCCATAGCCACTCGCTCGCGCAGGGAAGACCGCTCTGCCGCAGCTTCGTTGTTCCTGGCAAGACGAGCCAGCCGTTTGCCGCCAGGCTTGCCTGCCATATACTCGCGCAGCAGACGGTGCACCACGAGGTCAGGGTAGCGGCGGATAGGCGAAGTAAAATGGGTGTAATCTTTAGCCGCTAGGCCAAAATGCGGCAGGTGTTCGGCAGCATAGCGGGCTTGTTTCATGGCCCGCAGCAGCAAAGTATTGATGACTCTTTTTTCCGGCTTGCCGGACACCTCCTGCAGGAGCGCCTGCAAGTCTCGGGGACGGATTTTCTCGAGGGAACCTTTCAGGCTATAGCCCAGGTTATGTACAAAATCGCGGAAGAGTAGCATTTTCTCTTCGTCCGGACGCTCATGGACACGATAGAGGAACGGCAACTCCAGTCGGGCAAAATGCGCGGCCACTACTTCATTGCACTGCAGCATAAACTCTTCAATGATTGTCTCCGCGATAGTGCGCGGCCGTTTTTGCAGCTCTACGGGACGGCCCTGGTCATTTAAGATGACTTTCACTTCTGGTATGTCAAAATCGATGGCCCCGCGGTTAAAGCGCCCGTTCCGCAAGGCAAGCGCCAACTTGCCCATCTGCTCAATCATGGGTAGCAGTGCTTTATAACGCTGGCAGAGCACTTCGTTCTTCTCTTCCAAAATGGCACGGATATCGTCGTAGGTCATCCGCTCTTGGGTGCGAATGACACTGGGGGCAAAGTCGTACTTAACCACCTGTCCTTCTGTGTCAAGTTCCATCAGCACACTGAGCGTCAGACGATCAACCTGCGGATTCAGGCTACAGGTTTCATTCGAAAGCTCAGGCGGCAGCATCGGGATGACGCCATCTACCAGATAAACGCTGGTGCCACGCAGGAAAGCTTCCCTGTCTAGCGCGGTCCCTTCCCGGACGTAGTAGCCCACATCAGCAATATGCACGCCCAACTCCTGGTTGCCGTTGTCAAGCATTCGCAAAGAAACAGCGTCATCCAAATCCTTGGCATCAGCGCCGTCAATGGTTATGGTGGGCAGCTCCCGCAGATCCCTCCTGCCCTCTAGGTCTGCGGAGGTAATTTCCCGCTGCAGCATCTCCACTTCTTTGCGCACCTGGAGAGGAAATTCTTCCGGCAGTTCGTATTTCTTGATAATCGTCAGCTTATCCAGCCCTGGGTCGCCCGGCTCTCCTAAAACAGCGACAATAATGCCCTCCGGAGGGCGTCTTTTTTCAGGCCAACGCGTAATTTCCACCTGCACCTTAACGCCGTTTTTCAGCGGACGCGCCTGGGCGCGGGGAATAAGTATATCCACGGCGATGCGCTGGTCGTCCGGCACGACAAACCCGGACTGACGAACTGACTCAAAGCGGCCGATAATGTGACTGGAACGCCGCAAAAGTATGCGGATTATTTCTCCTTCGCGTCGTTTGCCCTGCCCTTCCCCGGCTAAGCGAGCGATAACCCGATCGCCATGCAGAGCACCGTTCATCTGGCTGGCGGGAATAAAGACATCGCCGGCGCCGGGCATATCAGGCAGCACAAAACCGTACCCGGCCGGATTGCCCTGCAGCATCCCTGCCACCAGGTCCATTTTCTCCGGCACGCCATAGCGGCCATACCGCGTCCTGATAATCTTACCCGCCTGTTCCAGCTCTTCAACCAGCCTGGTAAACTTCTTGACTCCTCGCTGGTCATGAAGGCCAAGTGCCTTGATCAGCTCGTCCATAGTCAGAGGCCTATAGGCCTTCTCGCGCATGAAGCCAAGCAACTTCTCCTGAAAGTTCATTACAGCCCTCTTCCCTTTAAATATTACAGGCCAAGTTCTCCCGCCGCCGCTTGCCTGGCCTGCAGACTAAGAGCGATGAACTCTTCCAGATCAGCGCAAGCTTTGATTTGCTCCCAGTCCGCACAACGGGCAAACTGCTTTTCTCCAAATCATTCCCTCCGGAGCCTCATAATATCAAAAAGCAACAGGGAGGCACACGACTCCCTGTTGCTTCCTTTGGCATAGCTACTCCCTAGATAAACAGCGGAGCAAAGACCAATGCCACAATGCTCATCAGCTTGATGAGGATGTTCATAGACGGGCCGGAGGTATCTTTGAAGGGATCCCCCACAGTATCACCCACGACAGCCGCTTTATGTGCGTCAGATCCTTTACCACCGTGGACGCCACCTTCAATGTACTTTTTGGCGTTGTCCCAGGCGCCGCCGGCATTGGCCATGAAAATAGCGAGCAGCACACCCGTAAGAGTGGCCCCGGCCAGAAAACCTCCCAGAGCTTCTTTGCCCAGACCCGGGGCCAAGCCGATGGCGATAGGAGCTCCGACAGCTAAAATGCCAGGAAGAACCATCTGCTTTAACGCCGCCGAGGTGGAAATATCTACGCAACGGGCATAATCTGGACGCGCTTTACCTTCCATCAGGCCGGGAATTTCCCGGAACTGGCGGCGGACTTCCTCAATCATGTCGAAGGCGGCGCGACCCACCGCTTCCATGGTCATGGCGGCAAAAAGGAAGGGCAACATGCCGCCAATGAACAAGCCGGCAATGACGTTGGCACTCGTAACGTCAATAGATTCCACTCCGGCCACTTGGCCATAAGCGGTGAAGAGGGCCAAGGCCGTAAGCGCTGCGGAGCCGATAGCAAAGCCCTTGCCGATGGCAGCGGTAGTGTTGCCCATGGCATCGAGCTGGTCGGTAATTTTACGTACCGACTTGTCTAGGCCAGCCATCTCGGCGATTCCACCGGCGTTGTCGGCGATGGGGCCGTAGGCATCAACGGCGATAGTCATGCCGACGGTGGCCAACATACCGACACCGGCAATAGCAATACCATAGATACCCGCTGTGGCATAGGCAATCAGAATAACGGCCGCAATAATCAGGAGTGGCAACATGGTGGAGCGCATCCCGACAGCCAAGCCGGCAATAATAGTCGTGGCAGGGCCTGTTTTAGTAGCTTCCGCAATATCTTTAACAGGCTGGTAGTGGTCTGAGGTATAATACTCGGTAACGCGGCCGATTAAGATGCCGCCGATCAGACCGCCGATAACGGCCCAGAAGGGGCCAAGGCCGCCAAACTCCTCGCTGAACATGCTGGTCAGGAAAAAAGAAGCAACAATAACAAGTAGACCGCTAACGATCGTGCCGCGCTCCAGCGCGGTGGAAAGCCTAGCCCCCTCTTTGCCTTTGACAAAAAAGGTGCCGATGATAGCAGCAATAACACCGGTTGCGGCCACCAACATCGGCAAGGCCACACCAGCAAAACCATACAGGACAATTCCGATAGTCAGGGCGGCGATAATGGAGCCGACATAAGACTCAAACAGGTCGGCACCCATACCGGCTACGTCACCCACGTTGTCTCCCACGTTGTCGGCAATGACCGCCGGGTTGCGCGGGTCGTCCTCAGGAATGCCTGCTTCTACTTTTCCGACTAGGTCGGCGCCGACGTCGGCAGCTTTGGTATAAATACCGCCGCCGACGCGGGCAAAAAGAGCAATAGAACTGGCGCCTAGGGCATAGCCGTTAATAATAGAGGGATCTTCAAAGATGAGGTAGAGCACGCCAAGACCCAGCAACCCTAGACCAACCACAGTCAATCCCATAACCGCGCCGCCGGAGAAAGCCATGGTTAAAGCCTCGTTAGAGCCACCTAGGCGGGCCGCATTGGTGGTCCGTACGTTAGCCTTAGTGGCTGTCTTCATGCCGATAAAGCCGGCAGTAGCAGAGGCTATCGAGCCTACCAGATAGCAGATCGCCGTCGCAAAGTCCAAAGCAAATCCTATGACGAAAAAGAGAATGATTACAAAGATAGCCAGAATGCGGTACTCGCGGCTTAAGAAAGCCATCGATCCCTCGTAGATTGCTTGAGCAATCTCCTTCATCCGTTCCGTACCCGGATCGGCTTTGCTTACTTTGCCTACCAGATACAAGGCAAACAACAGGCCGACCACACCAGCGGCAGGAACCCAAAGCAACAAACTATTGTCCATACGGCTAATTCCTCCTCTTGTTTAAATAGCATCCCGTTGTCCCCTCATCCCCGCTGTACACCGATTAAGGCCCAATAGCGGTCAGCACAATGGCCAAGACCACAAACACAATGGCAAATACGATGGTTATTTTGGCCAGAAGGCTATCTACGCCCTTTTTCTTGCCAAAGAGCGACTGCGCACCGCCGGCTATGGACCCAGACAGACCGGCTACTTTACCTGACTGCAGCAACACCGTAGCAATCAGCCCGAGGGAAACCAACATAAAGATAATTTTCAAAAATATGACCACCTTAAAACACCTCCTTTAACAGAAGACTGGCAGAAAGAACGGCATCGTCAGTTGTCAAAATATTGTGAATTAACCTCGGGCAACCCTTTGCCTACGCTCGCCGCCACACCCAAGGACATTCTACCACAGCGTTTTTCAAAAAACAACCTGGACAAACCTAATTATTTCCTCTCCGAGCAAAAGGCGCCCTCCCCGCATAACGGGCTTCCTCGCCCAGTTGGTCGGCAATGCGTAACAGCTGGTTGTATTTGGCAACGCGGTCTGTTCGGGAAGGAGCACCCGTCTTAATCTGTCCCGCTCCGCAAGCTACGGCTAGGTCCGCGATGCTAGTGTCTTCGGTTTCTCCCGAACGGTGAGAGATAATCGTATTATACCCGGCGCGGCAGGCCAGTTCAATACAGTCCAGCGTTTCCGTCACAGTGCCAATCTGGTTCAGTTTAATCAGGATGGCATTGGCCGTCCGGGCCTCAATCCCTTTTTGCAGCCTCTCCATATTGGTCACAAACAAGTCATCTCCCACCAGTTGCACCTGGCGGCCAAGACGCTCTGTAAGCAGCGACCACCCTTCCCAGTCGTCCTCCGCCAAGCCATCCTCAATGGAAACGATGGGGTAAGAAGAGGCCAGCTTGACATAGTACTCTACCATCTGCCCGGCATCTTTTTGCAGTCCCTCACCATCTAGGTGGTACAGTCCATCCCTGTACATTTCCGTAGCCGCTACGTCCAAGGCCAGTACCACCTCACTGCCCGGCTTGTAGCCGGCCGCTTCGATGGCCCGAACGATGATCTCCAGCGCTGCTTCATTGGAAGGAAGGCTTGGGGCAAAACCTCCTTCATCACCGACAGATGTGCTTAATCCTTGTTTTTGCAACACTTTTTTAAGCTGGTGGAACACTTCCGTGCCCACACGCAGCGCTTCGGCAAAGGTAGCCGCACCCACCGGCAGGACCATGAATTCCTGGATGTCCATATTGTTGTCGGCATGTTTGCCACCGTTTAAAATGTTTAGTAGCGGGACAGGTAAAACTTTGGCATTAGCGCCGCCCAGATAACGGTACAGCGGCAGGCCAAGCGCCGCGGCGGCAGCGCGGGCCACGGCCATGGAGACGCCCAAAATAGCGTTAGCACCCAGCTTGCTCTTATTTGGCGTGCCGTCCAGTGACAGTAGCCTCCGGTCGATAGCAGCCTGGTCAAGCGCCTCCATCTCGCAGAGGGCCGGCGCGATGATTTCATGGATATTGCGCACCGCTTTCAGCACACCTTTGCCGAGATACCGACTGCCATCATTGTCTCGCAGCTCTACCGCCTCAAAGGCACCCGTAGAAGCTCCGGAGGGCACGGCCGCCCGCCCAAAGCCGTCTTCTAGCGTCACGTCTACTTCGACAGTCGGGTTGCCTCTGGAATCCAATATCTCGCGAGCCGTTATTTCCATGATTAAACTCACTTGCTTGCACTCTCGCTTTCTTTAAAAGGCTATTTCAGTACGCTGCTACCGCCAGTCAGCAACGACCGTCCCGTCATCTCCGGAGGTACCGGCAGTTGCAGCAACTGTAAAATTGTTGGAGCTACATCGGCGAGAAGGCCACTTTTATGTAAACGGTAAGGAGGCCTGGACGCCAAAATAAAAGGAACTTGGTTGGCCGTGTGGGCTGTAAACGGCAGATCGGTGCGCCCCACCATCATCTGCTCAACATTGCCGTGGTCAGCGGTAATGATGGCTATGCCGCCCTTATCCAAGACTGCCGGAACCACCTGGCGCAGGCAGTCGTCAATAACTTCCACTGCCTGTACCGCCGCTGGCATGATACCGGTATGCCCCACCATATCGGGGTTGGCATAATTGAGGATCATCACGTCAAAAACGTCCTTGCCGATCTCCTCCAGCACACGAGCTGTCACCAGCCGTGCACTCATCTCCGGCTGCAGATTGTAGGTTGGCACCTCCGGTGAAGGTATCAATACGCGCTCTTCGCCGGGGAAGCGTGTTTCCGCACCACCGTTGAAAAAAAAAGTCACATGGGCGTATTTTTCCGTTTCTGCGATGCGGAGCTGGCGCAGGCCCGCTCTCGCGAACACTTCCCCCAGCGTCTTTTGCGGATAGCCAGGAGCGAAAGCTATGGGTGCGTTGATTGTTTCATCATACTGTGTCAGGCAGACAAAGTAGGGAAATACCGGTTCATCGCCGCGCGGAAAAGAGGAAAACTCCCTGTCTGTAAAGGCCCGCGTGATTTGCCTGGCACGGTCAGGACGAAAGTTAAAGAAGACAACGGCATCTTCCCGCTTGATGACGGCCGTAGGGCTCCCACTGCCGGTCAGCAAAACTGTCGGTAGCACAAACTCATCTGTTATCCCTCGCTCGTACGCTTTTTCCAGCGCATGCAGCGAAGTGGCCGCCATTTCGCCATCCCCGTCAACCATGGCCCGGTAAGCTTTGACCACTCTCTCCCAGCGGTTGTCTCTGTCCATCGTGTAATAACGACCGGAGACGGTAGCTATCTGACCTATGCGAAGTTCGTTCATTCTCGCTTCTAGAGCCGTCAGGTATTCCCTGGCACTCACCGGACCAACATCACGCCCGTCCAGGACAGCATGCACATAAACGGCAGACAAACCTTGGCGTTTGGCCATTTCCAGCAGGGCAAACAGGTGTGTAAGATGACTGTGCACGCCACCATCGGAGACAAGACCGAGCAGGTGAAGCGCTGACTGTTTTTGCCGGGCGTGACGCATCGCGGCCAGCAGGACCGGGTTGTCAAAAAAACTGCCTTGCTCGATATCTTTGCTAATGCGGGTCAGTTCCTGGTAAACAATACGGCCCGCCCCGATGTTGAGGTGACCGACTTCGGAGTTGCCCATCTGGCCACAGGGAAGGCCGACCTCTTCGCCGCTGGCTTTCAGGCGAGTCAGTGGATATTTTTGCAGCAAAGACCGATAAAAAGGAAGGCGGGCCTGATAGATAGCGTTGCCTTTCCTTTTCCGGCCGAGTCCCCACCCGTCGAGGATAACAAGCAAAAGCGGGCGCGGTCTGCTCACAGCAATTGCTCTGGCACGGCATTATTGACAAGTGTGGCAAACCCTTCGGCGTTCAGGCTGGCACCGCCGACTAACACTCCGTCTATTTCCGGGCTGCCCATAAACTCCCGGATGTTTTCCGGCTTAACGCTGCCGCCATACTGAATACGCACATCCCTGGCTACCTTTAGGCTAAACTGCTCCCCAATCTGCCGGCGAAGCTGCAGAGCGACCTGCAAAGCATCATCCCCCGTGGCCGGCAGTCCGCTGCCGATGGCCCAGACAGGCTCGTAGGCCACGACGATTCGCCGCACCTGAGAAGGGTCTAGGCCTCGCAAGGCAGAGGCCAGCTGCTCCTGCACCACCCTGACCGTCTGCCCCGCCATCCGTTGCGGCAAAGTCTCCCCGACACAGACAATAGGGGTAAGGTCAGCAGCAAAAGCTGCTTTCACCTTACGGGAAACGTCCTGATCTGTCTCCCCGAAAAACTGCCTGCGTTCAGAATGACCGAGAATTACGTACTGCACCCCCAAGTCAGTCAGATGCAGTGGCGACACCTCGCCGGTATAGGCACCGGCCGATTCCCAGAACATATTCTGCGCCCCAAGCTTCAGTCCGTTTTGCCGGCAGAGGCTCGCCACAGCCCCCAGCAAAGGGAAAGACGGACAAATGACTACTTCCATGACCTCTGCCTGGAGCAGCCCAGTAAAGCGCTCCAGAAATTCCAGCGCTTCTTCTGTGTTTTTATGCATTTTCCAGTTGGCGGCGATAATCGGTACGCGCATATGGCCTCCTTGCCTACTTGTCCTGTAAGACTGTGATGCCAGGCAGTTCTCTGCCTTCCAGAAACTCCAGAGTGGCCCCTCCCCCAGTAGAGAGATGGGAGATCTGTGCGGCTACGCCCGCTTTTTCCACGGCGGCCACGGCATCACCGCCCGCCACGATGGAAAAGGCCCCTGAAGCCGCTATAGCTTTGGCTACAGCCATCGTACCCTCCGCGAACTCCTCAATTTCATAAACACCAAGCGGACCGTTCCAAAGTACTGTCCCGGCCCTGCTGATTACGTCGGCAAAAAGCTGGCGGGTTTTGGGCCCGATATCAAGAGCCCTCTTGGCGATCGGGACAGCTTCTGCAGCCACCACTTCTGTGAGCGCGCCTGCCGCCGCCACATCTGCCACCACCAGGTCTTGCGGCAGGCAAAGCTTACCCCCGCAACGGCCAGCCAGCCCGATCAACTCTGCTGCTTCTGCCAGACGGTCTTCTTCCAGCAATGAACGCCCCATCTGACAGCCTTTGGCGCGCAGGAAAGTGTTGGCCATACCGCCGCCTAGCAGCAGTGTGTCCGTCGTCTGGAGCAGGTTTGTTAAAAGTCTTATCTTGTCGGCAACTTTGTTGCCACCTACGATGGCCACCAGAGGACGATCGGGGTTCTGTAAACTCCTGTTGAGAGCCGCCACTTCTCCTGCCAGGAGCAGGCCAGCC
>JAGXSQ010000090.1 GCA_018333395.1 Dethiobacter sp. | reverse complement strand
ACCTACACCGCGAGCGGCGACACGAGGGACATGACGGTAGACGAGAAGCGCGACCCGCAGGCGCTGCCCATGCCGCGGTACTGGGTGAAAGGGACCGAGGTCATCAGGCAACTTGAACCCAATCAGCGTTGGCAACTATCGTACCGGCGGTTTGGGCCTTCAACTAACGAGCGGAGTATCATCGCCAAGTTTTCACCCGTTCTTGGACTTGGTGACAGCGAATTCATTACATACCCTTCAGATGCCACTACCGCACAGGCTTGTAAACTCCTGCAAAATTTCAACACTTACGTGTTTGATTACGTGGCGCGAAGCAAAATAGGCAGCACTAACGTCAACTTCTTCATTTTGAAGCAACTCCCCGTCCTACCTCCCACCACCTACACCCCACATACCAGCCATTTCATCCCCCCCCGCGTGCTAGAACTCACCTACACTGCCTGGGACATGCAGCCCTTCGCCCGTGACCTTGGATATAACGGCCCGCCCTTCATCTGGGACGACGAGCGGCGTTTCTGGCTGCGCGCAGAGCTAGACGCGCTCTACTTCCACCTCTACGGCATTGGCCGGGACGACGTGGCCTACATCATGGAGACCTTCCCCATCGTCAAGCGCAAGGACGAGGCCAAGTATGGCCACTACCGCACCAAAGAGGCGATTCTGGAGCTTTACGACGAAATGGCGCGGTGATCCTGCGGGTACTCGCAGGACAGAGGGGCGGGAGTATGGGACAAGGCTTGACCCGCCGGCGGCGGACTCGAGGGTGGCGCATGACCGGCCAACAGGGGCGGTGTAGCCTGCTGTGCTGTTCAGCCAAGAAGCTGTCGATTATGCCGCATCTGCGGTAACACCTGCGAGACTCCGAGTTGACCGACCAAACAGCAAGGTTGGGCATCCTGGTCTAAATTGACGTAGAATAGCAGGTAACGGGAAAAGCATCGGTTACTCGTGCAAGGAGCAATATGACGATCACTCAAAAGATTCAAGCGGGCGTACAGAAGCTGCCGACAGCGTATCAGGCCGAAGTCCTCGATTTTGTAGAATATCTCCTCACTAAAGCCACACGAGGCTCCTCGGAGCCTGAAGAAAGCCTCTGGAGCGATCTATCCCTTGCCTTCGCCATGCGTGGTATGGAAGATGAAGGCTCTCCTCACTATGCCAACGCCGATCTGAAAGTGACATTTTCTTGAAGCAGGCCGGACAGATCATCCTCTTTCGGTTCCCGCAAACCGATTTGGAAGCAGGAAAACTCCGTCCCGCCCTCCTGCTCGGCAAGTTACCGGGGGACTACGACGACTGGTTGATCTGTATGATTTCCTCACAGACCCGCCACTGTATTCCTCAGTTTGACGAACTGATCCAAGAACAAGATAGCGACTTCCCGCACAGCGGCTTGAAGGGTGCCAGCGTAATCCGGGTTGGCCGCCTAGCGGTAGTTGAGGGGAGTGTGCTGCTGGGCGCGATCGGCCAAATATCGCCCGAAAGGCTTCGGCGGATTAAGAACCACCTGGCAGCATGGCTGGCGCGGGTCTCATAACCGGCAACTAAGCGTCGAGACGTGACCTACAGCAGGGAGGCCTTCCCTATCGCCAAGCGCAAGGACGAGGCCAGGTACGGCTGTTACCGGACCAAAGAGGCGATTCTGGAGCTTTACGACGAAATGGCGCGGTGCAAGGGCGAAGGGTGGGAGTACCAGTCACGGCTTGACCCGCCGCCGGCCAGTCTGCTGATGGCGCATGACCGGCCAACAGGGGCGGTGTAGCCATAACGATAGCGATACGGCGCTCAGAAAAGCAGAAGCCACGGTGCTGACCAGGTGCCTTCATGCACCATGACTGCACCGAGCTGAAAACGGAGTAGACTTAGCCATATGAGCGCCATTGCCAACCTCATCGAGGTCAGAGCACTTCCTGACTACAAGCTTTGGCTGCACTACGACGACGGTGTGGTCGGCGACATCGACCTCTCTCAGCTGCTTGGCCAGGGTGTCTTTAACCTCTGGAATGACTATCGCAGGTTCGAGCAGGTCGTCATTGGACCCCACGGTGAGCTTACCTGGGGTGATGACATCGAGCTATGTGCCGATGCCCTTTACCTGGAGCTTGCGGGCAAACGACCGGAAGAGGTCTTCGCAAGCCTGAGAGCCGAACACGTGGATGCCTGAGATAAGCCGCTTCTACGGCATTATCGTCAAGATGTACTTTAACGACCATACACCACCCCACTTCCACGCCTTCTACGGCGATCATGAAGTGCTCATCAACATCGCGACGCTGGCGGTGATTGCCGGCAAACTGCCGCCTCGAGCCCTGGGATTAGTCACAGAGTGGGCAGCTCTTCACCAGGACGAGCTTTTGGCGACGTGGGGACGAGCGCGAAAGGCTGAGCCTCTTGGCAAGATCGCCCCACTACCGTGATGGAGACGTAGCATACCAGTACCGGGCCAAGCATCGGTTGCACCAAGGAGCAATATGGAACTACAGACACATCGTCAGGGTCGATAAGATGAAGGCGTACAATCAGGTGAACTTGCTGAACGGCTATGGCCTGTTGACCATCATTTCACCGAAGGAGGTGAGGTTCGATGACGAAGAGCTTTGACGCTCTTGCCTTCAAGTGGCAGGCGCAGGACCGCATTTATGAACAGGTCAAGGGGATGAACGCCGCCGAGGAGGTTGGCTATTTCCAGCGCACGGCTGAAGCGGGTGAGCTTGGGGCGTGGTGGCGGAAGGTCAAGGGCGCGCAAGAAGCCGCCAAAACGCCGGTTGTGGGCCAAGGTAAGCGCGACGGGTAAAGATAAAGGCCGACGAGCGGGAGTATGGGGCGCGGCTGGACCCGCCGGTAGCGCATGACCGGCCAACAGGGGCGGTGTAGCCTGCTGTGCTGTTCAGCCAAGAAGCTGTCGATTATGCCGCGTCTGCGGGGTAACTGCTAGTTATCCGATGAGAAGACGTTAGCCGCAGCGCGGTGCTGGTATACTAGGTCAGCGAGGTGACCTATGCGAAAACTGGCCGTGATCGAGGAGCAAATTCGGAATCTGAGTGGCGCGGAGCTGACGGAATTTCGCAAGTGGTACGCCGAATTCGATGCCCAAGCCTGGGACCGTCAGTTCGAGGCCGATGTGAAGGCCGGAAAACTGGACGCGCTGGCCGAGGCTGCGCGTAAGGCCTATGAGGAAGGCAAGAGCACGGAATTTTGAGGCACTTCGCTTCACCCGATTTCTGGTATTACTATCGCGCGTTGCCCGCCGACGTGCAGCAGCTTGCAGATCGCTGTTTTGTACTCATGAAAGCAAATCCCCGCCACCCCTCAATACATCTCAAGCGCGTCGGCCAGTTTTGGTCTGCTCGCGTCGGGCTCCACTGGCGTGCCGTTGGTACCGGCGTGCAAGACGGCATCTCGTGGTTCTGGATAGGAAGCCATGCCGAGTACGACCAACTCATCGGATAACCAGCGTTTGCCGAGGATGAGGCAGCCTTGGCGGCTGACGAAATACTGGTGCAAGTGCCCGTGGAACTGGCGCCAAAAGTACAGTTCCTGCGTGTGTCTGTCCACGAACGTCTTGATCACACTCCTGCTGTAATCCGTCACGTGACGCTTGTCAGTTCCCAAAATCCCATGGCATAAAGCGCCTAGCTAGAAGTCATCAGGGAAGTCGATTTTGGCGCGGTTGGGGGCGCTTTGTGGGACGGACTCGGGCTCAGCCGGCTCTTGGCGCTGCCGCGCCTCCTGGCGCAAGCGCGCGCGCTCAAGGCGCTCCGCTTGGCGGCGGCGTTGCGCCTCGGCTCTTTGGCGCTCGCGTTCGGACTTGTGCCACTGCTCTTCACGCCGGCGCTTGGCCAAGGCGCTAGCCAGCTCTTTGACCGGCTCGATCCGCTGCCCTAGCGGCGAGATCTTATGGCATTCGCGCCAAGGCTCCCAGGTGTAAGTAGCGCTCAAGCGGAAGAGCTTGTTGGGGGTAGCAGGGGTGTAGATGTAGACCCATAACTCCCCCTGCTGAACTCGCAAGGGCGCTATCGCCTCCTCGAGCCTGACCGAGGCGCCGACAGCTAAGAGCGGCGTTAGCTCGAGCCAGCCCAACTGGTTGGTGGCGTCTTGCAGGGCTAGCTCGAGCACCTGCACGGGGTACGGGCTTAAGTTGCTGATGGTGAGCTTAAGCAGGTCACGCCCTTCGCCGGGGAGGATCTCGCCCTGCGTGACTAGCAGCTCGGGGCGGGTATAGGGCGCTAGCTGCCGCGCCTGGCGGCGCCAGACCGCCCGTAGCCAGAGCAGCGCACTAACCAGCAGCAGGCCAAGCAGCACGGCCCAGGTGGTGTTGCTCCAGGTTGCCGGGTTCCAGTTAAACCCGATCAGCCACGCCCAGGCTGCCAACAACGTGTCGATAATGGCTTCGGCCATCTGTGTTAGCACCTGCGCCATGAGCCTAGTTTAGCCCAATGAGGTGAGCAGCCCCGCCTCAACGTAAAATCACAAACTCCATCTCGACCGGCCCGGTAACGTTAACCGGCGTTTGGCTAACCAGCCCGATAACCGCCGACCCTTCCAGGCGCAACAGCGAAGCGGTGAAGCTCTCCAGCACTGAAGCGGAGATGTCAGGCCGCACCTGCTCAAACAGCCCTAACCGTCGCAAGCGGTTGGTCGCTTCGGCTAACAGGCGGGTCAGCTCGAGCCGCAGCTCGCTCTGACTGACAGGCAACTCGGCTGAGCCGAGATGGAGCTGGCGGCTTACTACTAGCTGTCCGGCTCTGAGCAGTTGGTGATTTTCACGCGCTTCGACCATCACCTCGACCCGCGAGCCGGCGAACTGGTCGCTGCGGGCTAACAGCACGACTAAAACCTCCCCCGGCGCTTCGTAGGCAGCCTGGATCAGCCCGTTAACCTGCTCGGTACTGAGCGTGACCGGCCCGCCGCCGCGCCGCGCTACCGCCGCATTAGCCTCCTCCACCAGCCCAATCAGCGCCTCGCGGATGGCGGGAAGCTCCTGGGCGTTAATCACTCCGGCGTGGACTATCTCCCCCCGCCGATAAGTGAGGTTACCGGCCTCGACCTGAGCGGCGCGTTCGCGCTGCTGCGCTAGCTCGCGCGAGGCTAGCTCGAGCTCCTGGCGCAAGGCGTCCATCTGGTCCTGATAGACCCCGACCAG
>JAGXSQ010000089.1 GCA_018333395.1 Dethiobacter sp. | reverse complement strand
CTTGAGCGAACGTCCTTGTATTGAAGCATTTGTAGTTTTTCTTTAAAACTTAGAACCCTTGATGATAAAAAGGTTATAAAGTTATCATTGAATATTGGATTGATTTTTAATTGTTGCTACTAACACATAATGTCCAATGGCTGATTCGCCACGCTGTCCATGATTTGACGATTAGATTGTCCAGATTCCAACAATATCGTTTTTTTCTCCAAAGGACAGAAAGAGTAGGGCGAGATCGTTCCCACCCCAACTCCGCTCTTCTGTCAGGAGCCACTTGTCACAGGTTCAGTTTATCTGCCAAAGTATACAGTGCTTGAGCAACAGTAATTCCATCCACCTCTCCTAAAATCGGTACGAGTCGCTCGGTATTCCAGAATTTATCCGTTAGGTCACTAAGGTGACATCCAACAGCATGGTCAGGCATACATGCAAATCCTCCATTCGAAGTTTTCCCGAAGATAACCATAATCCCTGATCGGCTTTCAATCCTAATTTCATAGTGGCTCCCGTAATCTTTTAACCTGGGGATGATACCATCCCAACATTCTATTCCATCCCCGGTCCTCATCCGGCATGTAAAAGATAACATTAGCTCATCTCCCTGCCCGTACCGGTTTTCAAAGGAGTTCTCCCTCAATCACTCGTTTCACCATATGGTCATCGATGATCCGGCGGCCATTCTGGGCACCGTAGAGAAGGCAGTGAGTACATACCTTGTTGATGATTCTGGCCGTGCCACTTGAAAAACGATAGATTTCATCCACGGCACCATCGGAAAAGATCTCCTGGGATGCTTCTGCGTACTCAAGGTGTCGCGTGATGTAGCTTCCAACCTGAGACCGGTCATAATGGGAAAGCTTGCACTGAAGATCAATTCGTTGTTTAATCGCTGCATAGGATTGCAGCTGAAATTTATCCCACAGTTCGCTTTGGCCAACTAAGATGAGTGCCATTGGGCTTTCTGCATCCATCTTGAAATTCAAAAGGAATCTTACTTCCTCAAGCATTTCCCGATCAAGAAGGTGCGCTTCATCCACAATCACAACCGGTAGCACATGGTGGATACCCCTCATGAGTTCAATTTCCCGGTGTAGCTGCCGCTTGGCGTCACCCCGATAAAACTTGGCATCAGCGCCTAATTGCTCCAAGAGGCCTTTGTAAAAATGTCGCGGTGTTAGTTTGGAGTCCGCCAAATACATAACCATGAACATCGATGAGTTCAGATTATCTTTCAGTCGGCGGATTGTTGTTGTTTTTCCGGTACCACTGTCACCCGTAACGACGGCAAACAACTGGCTTTTGGCCGCATGTTCCAAGCGCCCCAAAATTTCTTCCATCATAACAGAAGGATAGAGTTCACCGGTGGGGATGCCTCTGGAAAACGGTGTCTTAGAGAAACCATAAAATGCCTCAAACACGATCCTCACCGTCCTTTTTTACCGTACGGTAGGAGACGGCAGGAATCTGCGCTGTTTTTCGCTGCTCGTTTTGTTTTCCGGCCGCTGTTAAAAGCCTGGAAGACTGGGCGGGTTCAGGCTGCATGTGTGGAGGCAGTGTAGGACGCGGCCCTGATCGTTCGCCGATGACCAGTTGCTTTGCAATCCATGGCTTGTGTCCTTCGTGCTCAATCGTCAGCTGGCTTATATCAGCCGGATCATAAATGACATCGACTTTTGAGCCAACAAAAGAAACACCAACCTCGTACTTTTCCCCTTGAAAACTGATACAACCGGCCTTGTCCACTTTGCGCTCTTCACAATGGAGGAACGCGTTGGTTAATATCTCAGGATCGATAAACTTTAATGCTTTTTTGTCACTGTGAAAGGCGTTAACCGGACTACTGTTGTTGCGCAGACCGGAATGCGGCTTGTTCTGGTAGCACTCTTCGAGCCATACCCAAAACAGGCGGTTAAGCTGATTCAGTGTTTTAGGCTTTTCCAATGCAGCCTCGTCAAGAAAGGTACGGACTGATTTGTTAAAGATTTCAACCTTTCCGGTCGACTCAGGCGAGTATGGCTGTGCAAAAAGTAGCCGAATCCCCAGCTTCGCACAGGCCCGTTTCATCCACTTTGTCCTATACTGACGGCCGTTGTCAAAAAAAACGGCCTCAGGCTGACCGAACTTCATCAGAGACTGACGAAGACACTCCTCGACAATGATCTGGTCCAATGTGGGGAAAAATTCGGCATGAAGGATGAAGCGAGTCGCATCATCCAGAAAACTAACCATGTACACCTGCTTCAGTTGCCCGTCTGGACCAATGGGTAGGTATGGACCGTAAAGTATGTCCGAATGCCAAAGACGATTACGGTACTTCTGTTGAAATCGTCTTGCTGCCACACCGGAAGAAGCATACAACTGCATGTGTCTGGCACTGTAGCCGCGCTCAGTTAGCTTGTCCTGCAGGGTACTTCGTTTAACTTGCCTCGGCTGTACAAGTCCTTCCCATTCAAGGATTTGAATAATTTGGGCGACACTCCGTCCGGGAACTTCCCGCCGCAGAAGAATGGCCTGCTCCAGGATGTGAGCAGGAATGGTCTCTGTTTGTTGCGGACGACCTTTGCCTTTCGGCTTCAGCCCCCAAAAGCCCTCCGCTCTGTACTGGTTCAGGTGTCGCCGGATTGTTCGTTCGGACAGTCCTGTCTGTTCACAGATCTGGGCTTTTAGTTGGGAAGCTTTGGCAGAATCAATGCCTTCTGCCAGTAATGGCGACAAAAGTTGCATTCTTTCCGCTGCTATGGCTTCGGCTTTCTTCTGATCTCTCAAGTTAATCCCTCCCCGAAGGTTTTAACTTGAGTCTACTGCGTATCTACCCGGACATGAATGCAGAACGGGTTTGTACCCAAAAATTTGCATTCACGACCGGTCGGACAACTCTGGCGAGCCAACGAGGTGCATCGCCGACATAATGCCAGATCCTTTGGAGCGATGACTGGGGAAGGGCGGATACTCCTTCCACAGATTGTACGCCATAACGGATTCCGATCGATAAAAGAGCACCGACAAAATAACCCGCTATGGCCGAAAACCATTGCTTCCACCGACTTATCGTGGATTCATCAGCTGCTACAGTTAGTGCAGATGTTCCGGCCACTGCCGCTTCAATACTGCTGCTTTCGTGACGCTTGTACGGTACCAAGCAGTCCGGCAGTTCATGATGAATCCGGTTGCAGGAGGTACAGCGAAGTCTACGAATCATTAAAATTCGGCGATCTCCTTCTTCTTTGATGTACCCTCTACGCCGGCTACCGATGATCTTAAGTACACTATCGCAAACCGGGCAGGGATTCTGCTCACCGCTCCTCACAAAAAACACCTGTTTCAGGGTTCTCAACCAGCTCATAATCTGTTAAAATAACCATAGAGTTGGGACGCCCCTGAGTTCTGCTGCGGGTACAGTAGTTCATCAAACGGGGGCGTCTTTTCCTTTCCTCAAATTCTATGGTCATTATATCCGGCAATTGTCGGTCAGGCAATACCGTTAGCTTTCGGGCTTTTAACATTAGCGTAAACA
>JAGXSQ010000088.1 GCA_018333395.1 Dethiobacter sp. | reverse complement strand
CCACATCCGGTACCCTTCCCTCTCCCTCTGGGAGAGGGATCGAGGGTGAGGGAGAATGCAGCTCACGCCAAATGGACTCCAAGACAGTTTCCGTGTGTTGCATTACCTCGTTGGCCCAGAAACGTAGCACCTTCAAACTCCGCTCCTCAAGGCGCTTCGTTCGGACCTCGTCATAACGGCGTTGCTGCAAGTGCTGCCCACCGTCTATTTCAATGACGAGCGAAGCCTCATGGCAATAAAAATCAACAATATAGGGGGGAATGGGATGTTGGCGACGAAACTTTCTCCCTGCCAATCGTCGGTCGCGCAGCAAATGCCACATTCGCGTTTCAGCGTCGGTCTGGTGCCTGCGCAGAGAGCGGGCAAACTCAAGATGTTCGTTCGGCAACACCGACGGTCCATGGTGCCCCTCACCCTGCCCTCTCCCAGAGGGAGAGGGGTTAGAAGTGAGGGCGTCTCTCCCAGAGGGAGAGGGTGCTTTTACCACTCTATATCGCAGTGCCCTTTTGCGGTTTGGCTTCTTGCACAGCCAAAAGGATCGCATGAGCGGGATCTCCGCCCCACAGTTGGGCGACTCACATTTTACAGTGCGCGCCCAGAGGTAGGCGATGGGCGTCGCTCCATCCGGATCCTTCGGGTAAAACGCGGCCAGCTCCTTCTCCGCCGCAACTTTAATTTCACCGCCTGCCTTCCGGAGTTCCTCGGCCAGCGCCGGTCCGTGGCGCGGGATATCCTCCAGCATTACTTTCAAGATAAGGCAGGCTACCGGGTTTAAATCACTGGCAAAGGCCTCACATCCCAAGCGCAGGGCCTCCAGCGGAATGGAGCCGCCTCCCGCGAACGGGTCCACCACCAGCGGGGTCTCATCCGGGTGCGCGGCCCTGACCAGTTCCCGCGCCACGCCAATATAGCGGGGGTTGTTGGCCACGTCCCAATTAGCCGCTTCACCAATAAATTTGAGCAGCGCTTGGCGCAGCCCGGCGTCGGACTTAACCTGTTCGTTCATGCGGGGGGTGTTCCAGGCAGGCGTTTCCAGTAAGGCACGAGCCGCCCGCTCCTTAAACTCCGGGGGACAATGAGGGTCGCACGGATCCGGGAGCAAAAGGCCAAGGAGCATCGCCCGGCAAGACGCCAGCGGCCGCCGCGCCCACCATAAGTGCAATGTGCTGGGATGACCATGCCGGATGGACTTCTCCCGCGCCGCGTGCTTGCTCACTACAGCAATCGGGAAATCCACCTCGGCCAGGCGTTTGCATTCTTTGGGGATCATGTGCCAGACACCTTCGCGGGCTTGTTCTGAAGTCCGGGCATGGCCTCATTGACCTGCTGAAAGAGCCGCTCGAATCCGCTGACGAACTCGCCTGGCAAATCCGATATACTTGCTTTCGGCAGTTCAGCAAGCAGGAGCTTCGCAGGACGCCCCTTGTTGAAGGCCCCGGCGTCAGAGTTTGGCTGTAGTCCTCGCGTCTTCATTGCTTCCTCTACTCGCCGGACGAGTTGGGGATGGGTGCTTTGGCTTATGTCCGCATCGCCCAACGGCTTTCCGTTCAGCTCTTTTTGGTAAGCGCAATTGACGTACCGCAGGTAGAAGTCGGCCGGAAACAGATCTTCAATGGTGGTTTCATCGGTTCGCCCAAGGATCTTGCCAATCATCAGCACGTGACGGTCTTTCATGATCCACTGTTTGATGAGGCCTTCGGCAACTCGTTGCCCCTCCGGGTCGGAATCCAGCAGAACGACCACATTGAGCTCTTGTCCTTGCAGCATCGTTGCAACATACGCTGCCTTAGTGGCTCCCCCGGCCGGCGTGATCACGATACGCTCGTCCAGACTCGGATGCCCCTCTGACCTGAAAATGGCGGCCATTGTGGATATGAGCCAGAAGTCGGTTATGCCCTCCACTACCAAGTTGTACGGACCGACGAAAAGGCTGTGGCTCATCGACAACCCGAGCGCAGCCTGTAGAGGAAATCGCGCGTGTTCGTCAGCGGCGTAGAAGTCGGCGGAGACCGTTGTACCCTTCCCCTTACTCTCTAGACAGACGCAGATGTTGTCGAGCCGCTCCATGTCGATCATGAAGGGCATGTGCGTCGTGTAGATTAGCTGGTTACCCTTCGCGTATTCACGAATCCGCTTGAGGAGATCCCGCTGGGCCGCGGCGTGAAGATGGAGGCCCGGCTCATCCAAGAGAATTATGGCGTTCTTAAACGTGCCTTTCGTCTCATAGAGGAAGGTGACATCGAAGGAGAAGAACCACTGAAAGCCCTTAGATCGCTCGTTTAGCGGGACGAGTGCGGGCTGCACCTCATCGCTAACAAAGGCAATGAGATGGTATCCATCCGCTACGATATTGGTCTGGTACTTCCTCTGCGACCAGTGGTCGGCGAGCTGTCTGGTCAGCGTGAGCGAGGCATCGTTCATGTCCAGCATACGCTGTTCTTTTTCCTGTTCTGACGCCCGCTGGAATTCTTCGTCGAAGTTCAGCCCCGCCATTTCAAGGATCATGAGAAAGGTCTTGTCTTGCTCGGTGAGCTGGTTTTGATTCTTTCTCTGATGGATCTGGTCGAGGTAGGCGACGCCTTGGAATGGCCTGTGGTCATCCATGTAAATGAAAGTGGGAAGCCATTCGCGCACCCTTATCTCCAACTCATTACAAACTGCCGGCATCATGTACGCATCTTCAGGAACCTCGGCCTGAAGAAACGTGATCTTGAAGTCACCATTATAAGTCTTTGAGATCTGCACTCCGCTGGGAGTAACATTTGCCGGGCACAAGTCATGGACTTGCGCCTTTTCGGCATCCGTGAACTCGAATCGCGCCTCCACGACCACAGCGTCCGGAGATCTCTCTCTGCGATGCCCACGGGGCCATTCGCGGTCGATGTTGTAAGGCTCAGGGTTGAAGGGGTTGAACTTGTGAAGCGCCTTCAATAGAGCAGTTTTGCCCGATTCATTCTTTCCGACAATTACGGTGATGTCGTCGACATCGATCCAGCCCGAATCAAGAATGGATCGGTAGAAAAGCACTCTGAATGCCTTCAGCTTCATATCTGGTAACCTCCCTCTGATAATCTCATTCTGCCCTCCGTAAGGCGGTCGCTACGCCCATCACAGGTAGAGCGTGCTTGGAGACAACGGCAATCGGGAAGTCCACCTCCGCCAGGCGCTTGCACTCCTTGGGGATCATAGCTCACCCCCGCGCTGTGGCTTGAGAGCAACAATCTTCTCGACAATACCCTTCAGAGTTGCGCTCGTCTTACCCTCTGCGGATGCCTTCTCGACGATGCGCTGCAGCACGACAGGATTCTTCAAAGCATCCTTCCTCTTGTGGATACCGAGTTGCCCTTGGGCATCCGCAAGTAGCAGGTCAAACAGGTCTTTGCCGATCTCCTCTTCAAGCGTGGTCTCGAGCTTGGCCTTAAAACAGGCATGGCTATCCTTCACGCCGCAGGGCCAGTCCTCCTCAGATTGATTGAGAAGCCGTAGAAGTTTGCGGTTGTCCTCCGTTCTCGCATCTGCCTTGCCATGATCGCCGTCCCATATGACGTAGACCGGAATACCGAGACGCCGGAAGATGACCAGGGGACGATCCAAGTTATTTTTACCGAGACAGGGGATGAGTGAGATACCGTCGCTGTCAAAGTTGTGGCCCATCGATACGGCAACGCCTAGGATAGCAGCTCGGTCGTCCTCGCCCTCGACCAGCACGGCGACATCGGCAAAGAACCCTTCGTTGACCCATGGCGTCATGACTGTCTGAAGACGGGGGCGAAGCGTATCGGCGGTATACCTGCTGCCCTGACTGCCACCGGCCACCCAGATTTCCTCGGCTACAGCATCCAATTCCGCCTTGATCGCTTTCGTTACGCGGGGTTTGCCCGCAGCATCGTCATCTTTCCTCAGGAGACGGATTTGGTCAAAGCGGTCGAGGCCGACAAAAAGCGGCGAGTGCGTGGAGTAGAGAACCTGCGTCCTTTTTGCCACACCGAGGATAGAACCTTGGGAGAGCTTCAGAAGGACGGATGCCATATGCCGTTGCCGGCTCGGGTGCTGATACAATTCCGGCTCCTCGATAGCGAGGAGCAGACCGGGGAGCTGTGGCTCGCCTTGTTCAGGAATCTCAGCATCCGACGCAAAATCTTTCTCAGTTGCTGTCTCGGTGTCCCTGGCCGCAACGAGATGCTGCAACATGGTCAGGATGAAGGCACGTTGAAGACCGTGGCCGGTCCGCTGGACAGAGGACTTGTAGCCATCTTCGTGAAGTCTGACCTCGGCCTTCGGCAACGGAAAGTCAATGTCCGAAAGCTTGGCCCATTCCATCAAGACATTTGCCTCTGGGGCGTAGTACCGCAAGGTCACCGACAATTGCGTCTGAAGCTCAGATAGCTCCGTGAGCTTCGAGGGGTCCATGATTTCGCGGTATTGCTTCTGGGTGTCGTTCTTCAGCTTGAGAAACTCCTTGCGGTTGGCGAGCGTCCGTCGCACCACAAGGTTCATGATTTCGGTAACGCTTGATCCCTTGCCCTCTGTAGCATCATCTGAAGCATCACGAACAGCAGGAATGTGGATAAACCGCGTGTGACGACCGAGGTAACCATTCCCCACTTCCGTGAAGCCGAAGAACTGACCGTCATCGCGCAGCCGGACACACGAAGTCGGATTCGCGGCCTCCCACTTCTTGAGTTCCTCCTCAACCTGTTCTGCGCTTCGCACTGATGGAAGAGAGAAATGCTGTTGGCTGTTGACCTCGTTGTATTTGGTCCTGATTTCGGTCCTCCCGCCCGCGTTGCGAATCTCAGCGAAGCTGGGATTCTGCAAGATCATGCCATGATAGGTCCCTTGTTTCCTCGCCGACAACGAAAATACTCGTACCACAGTAAGGTCATTCCCATCCAGATATGGCGCGAAGAGGGGCTTCGCTTCGGCAGTAAGCTCAGTAAACGTAACGGAAATCTCAATTTCCTTACTCGTATCCTCGGCATAGAAATCATCCGCCACAACAATTGCCTTGGGGTCGTAAAACATCTGCAATGCGCGCAGGAAGGAGGATTTGCCCGTACCATTGCGACCCACAAGAACCGTGAGGTTGTCACAGTCAATGCGTTCATCGCGGATCGAGCGGAAGTTCTTCACGTGGACAGCCTTGATAATCATGGGCGATTCACCTCACCTGCCTGTATGGATACCGGTCCTTGATGTGGTCGTGGAAGTAAGATCCCTTCGACGTAGCCTGCATCATACTTTGATGGACGTTCTCCGGCACCCCGGAGTACTGGTAGATACCTCCGCTGTGAAACTCAAGCTCGAGCGTCCTCGCCCCTGGGTCATAGCCCGCAGAACGGATATTGCTTGAGCGCACTGGCGTCCTGTTCATTCTTGTCCCTCCTCCTTCATCTCCGGTGCGGTGAGCGAACGGGGTGTCGTTTCAACGGGCGACAGGGCGGGGATCTCGTTGCCGGTCGCGGCCCCCATGTCCTTGAATCTTCGTGCCGCCGGGAGAACTCGGGCTTCCATCGAGCCGACAGCGCTGTTGTAGGCGGCGTTGGCCTTCTCCAAACCCTTGCCGATGTCGCCGACGTGCTCAGCCATGGTTCTCATTCGCTCGTAGAGCTGCTTGCCGAGGTCACTAATCTCCTGGGCGTTCTTGGCGATCTGTTCCTGTCGCCATCCGTAAGCCACGGCACGAAGCAAGGCGATAAGCGTTGTCGGGGTTGCTAGGACTACGCGCTGGGCCAGCCCGTCCTCAATCAGGGCGTGGTCCGCATCTGCCGCCGCGCCGAAGAATGACTCGCCGGGGATAAACATAACGACAAACTCAGGGGCTTTCGTGAACTGCCCCCAGTATCGTTTGTCAGCCAAGGCGTTCATGTGACTACGCACCTGTTTGGCATGCCTCTCCAGAGCTGTCTTGCGGTCTTCATCCGACTCAGCAGCTATTGCATCAAGATACGCTTCCAGAGAGACCTTCGCGTCAACGATGATTTCGCGCCCTACGGGCAGCCGCACGACAAGGTCGGGGCGTAGTCGGCCATCCTCAGTGGTCGCAGCCACCTGCTCGGCGAAATCACAATGTTCGGACATTCCCGCCAGTTCCGCGACCCTGCGCAGGGTTATCTCGCCCCAGCGGCCGCGTACCTGCGGCTTGCGCAGAGCTGTGACCAGATTTGCGGTCTCTTTCTGTAACTTCTGGTGACTCGCGCCCAAGAACTTCAGGTGTTCCGTGAGTCCCGAGTATGCTTCCTGCCTGTTTTTCTCAATCGTTCGAACATGCTCCTCGAATTTGGTGATGGAATCCGCCAGGGGTTTGACCATCCCCTGGATGGCCTCCTGGCGCTTGCCCAAGTCCCCCTTGGCATCGGCGAGAGTCTTATCGAGCATCTCTTTAGCCAGTTGCAGAAATGCAGCCGTGCTGCTGTTGAGGGTGTCACCGGCAAGCGCCTTAAAGGTATCCGTGAGCTTGGCCTTGGCATCCGCAAGGAGGGTTTTCTCCTCTTCGAGTCGCTGCACGGTTTCCGTCAGTTGGGTTTCAGCCTTCACCTTGGCACTGTTCTCATCGGCTAGTTGTTGCCTGATCTTCGCAAGGTCATCCGAGATCTTTTGGTTCTGTGAACGCAATTCCGTAAGCGCCCCTTCCAGCACAGACGTCTGACGTTCAGCCGTATTGGCTCGGCGCTCGGATTCCTCCATTCTTGCGGTTAGGGGTTTCGTGATACGAGTATATGCAAGCAGCCAAACCACCAGGCCACCGGCGAGCAAAACAGCCAAGATATAAAGGGCATATTCCATATCTATCTCACCTCCTTGGGTGACGATCCATACTGGGGTGAATCCTCCCGCAACTGCATCGGCTGGGTCAAGGCCTCCACCGACAGGTAATAATGTTGGACCTTGCTCACCTCGTGCCACGGGAAGCGAGCGGGGTCCTTAATCGGCTCTTGGAGCACGGGTTGGCTGGCGCAGTCGGTGACCACGTAAAGCCAGTAGCAGTCGCGCCGGTCCTCGGCCACACGGCGTTCGTTAGGTGTAAGCAGGATGGTCCCCGCAGCGGCGGCCAGCCCTTTTACTTCAATCAGGCGCAGCTCGCCGGAGTGGAGATCGAGGCTGGTAATATCGTAGCCCAGGTTCTTCTCATGAACGTCGTAGACTTGGCGTCCCTGCGCCCGCTCGTAATCCATAACCACCTGCATGGCCGTGGCTTCGGTTTCCAGGTTTGGCTGCAGGCGGCGCACTTCCGGCGCCTCGCGCTCCGGATGCGGCAGAACCAGAACAGAAGTGATGCGCTCCACAGCCTGCAGGGACAAGGAACGCTGCTGCTCAAGGTCTTGGCGACGCCGTTTCTGCCGCGCCAGCAATTCCGCGTGGCGGTTCTCCGCCAGGGCCAGACGGCCGTCAGCCCCCGGTACTCCTTTATCCTTATCTTCAGATGCCCGGCCTATTTCATCGTCGGCGCGCTGCAGTAGTTCGGTGAGCGAAAGCTCCACGTGTGCGGCGACACGCTTTACTTCGGTCTGGCGCTCCTGGCGGGCCTCCTCCAGAAAAGGTTGTAACGCGCTTATGTGAAGCCAGGCGGCAGCTTCAGAAGCGGAAGCCACAGCGGGCAGCACGCCTGCGGACAGGCTTGTAAAGCAGGCTTCCAGCCTGTCCTTGGCCTGTCCCACCGGAGTGAAGTTGCCTAACACACTGGGCTCAAGCAAACGGGGCAAATCGTTCTCCTTAATTTCCACAACAAAGAGTCGTTCGTGGACAACACGGCCCAGCCCGTCCACCGCCCGGGCACGGTAAAAATCTATCCGTGAGGGCTCTGCGTGCCATAAAGAATAAAAACACGCGCCCTTACCGAAAGCCTCGCCGGCTTGCTTATGAGCATGGCGGCGAATGGCTTCAAAAAGCGGGTGACCAGGCGTGACCCATTCCAGGCTGTTTTTATCGGCAGTGTCGCGGTCTGTTGAGCAGCGCGGATATTTGTTGGCCAGTGCCGGCAGCTGCCAGTCAGGTTCCCGCTCGTAACGCCGCAGCGCCGCCGGCGTGCGGTCCGGTTCGAAGGCATGCGGTATATTCTTTACGACCTCTAGCTTCCATGGGATGTAGCCGGCAGCCTCGTGAAGGAAACGGCCAATGGTTTCCGGCACGACCCGGCGCTCTTGCGCCCGCGCCCGGCGTTCAATGAGCATCTCCAGGTTAAGTTTCTTGGAGGCCAGTCCCTCCAGAGCGTTCTGGCAGATGGCGCGGAAACGGCTCTCGTCGACGTTTTCAAGCAGGCGGTCCTCAAGGTCGGCCTCGCCCAGTTTCCCGGCATAATAGTCTCGCAGGATGCGTTCCGCCTGAGCTGCCGGCAGGATTTCGCCGACGACGTTGAACACCGCATCGTCGTCGAGCGCATCCCGGATTTCCTGGAGCTTCTCCAGCAGGCGCTGGAGCACGCGGCCCTCGATGGTGTTCGTGGCCACGAAGTTGAAGATGAGGCAGTCTTTCTTCTGGCCGTAACGGTGAATACGTCCCATACGCTGTTCGAGGCGATTCGGGTTCCAGGGAATGTCGTAGTT
>JAGXSQ010000087.1 GCA_018333395.1 Dethiobacter sp. | reverse complement strand
GCTCATGATCAGCGAGACTTTCTTTTTGCCCGCCGGTATGGCTTGCCGGTGCGGGTAGTCATCCAGCCCCCCGGGGAGAAAATTGGCGCTGATTCTATGAGCGAGGCTTATACGGGAGAAGGGACCATGGTCAATTCAGGCCCCTTCGATGGTTTGCCGAGCCGTGAAGGAATAAAGCGGGTCGCCGCCCGCTTAAAAGAGCAGGGCAGCGGCGATTTTACGGTTTCTTACCGCTTGCGTGACTGGCTTATTTCCCGCCAGCGTTACTGGGGCGCGCCTATTCCGATCGTCTACTGTGACCGGTGCGGTGCCGTGCCTGTGCCTGAACAAGATCTCCCTGTAGAGCTGCCTTTGCATGTTGAACTTTCCGGAAACAGAGTGCCCAGCCTGGCTCAATACGAGGCATTTGTGCACACGACCTGCCCTGGTTGTGGCGGCCGGGCCCGACGGGAAACCGATACCATGGATACGTTCATCTGCTCCTCCTGGTATTTTATGCGCTATACCGACCCGAAAAACGATCAGGCGGTTTTTGATCCTGAAGCGGTAAATTATTGGATGCCTGTGGATCAGTATATCGGCGGCATTGAACACGCCGTGCTGCACCTGCTCTATGCCCGCTTTTTTACCAAGGTGCTTCATGATGCGGGCCTGCTGCAAGCCCGGGAGCCTTTTACCCGCCTGCTGGCCCAGGGCATGGTTTATAAGGATGGGGCCAAGATGTCTAAATCAAAGGGGAATGTGGTCTCGCCCGATGAGATTGTCGAGCGTTATGGGGCCGATACAGGTCGCCTGTTTATCCTTTTTGCCGCTCCGCCGGAAAAAGATCTGGATTGGAGTGAAAAGGGGGTTGAAGGTTGCCACCGCTTCCTGCGCCGCGTGTGGCGCTTGGTGGAAGAAGTTGACAGACAGACAGAAAAGGGCAGCCTTGAGAGCGGCCAGGCAGAAGCAGCGCTTAACCGTGCCGTCCATTTGGCGGTCAAAAAGGTGACGGAAGATATACAGGAACGGTTTAACTTTAACACCGCGATCAGCGCGATTATGGAGCTGGTTAATGCTGTTTATGCCTACCGCCGGCAATTGACGCCTGCAAACCAGCACCGTGAAACCTTAAAGGAAGCGTTGCGTAAGCTTATTTTGCTTCTGGCGCCCTTTGCTCCTCACCTGGCCGAAGAGGCCTGGCAGATGCTGGGCCAGGAAACGAGTGTCCACCGCCAGCTCTGGCCTTCTTTCAACCCGGCGCTGCTGGTACAAAAAGAAGTGGAAGTGGTTGTTCAGATCAACGGCAAGGCGCGCGGGCGCATTACCGTCCCTGCCGGATTGCCTGCCGGCGAGCTGGCTGAAGTGGCCTGCGCCAACGAGCGGATCGCAGCTTTGCTGTGCGGGCAAGAGATCGTCCGGGCTGTCGCCGTACCGGATAAGCTGGTCAACATCGTCGTTCGCCCGAAATAATTTTATGAAGCCTGATCCGGCAGCCCTGCAGAAGCTCCTTGTTGAAGCGGTGCGGGATCATAATGTGCTGCCGCTTACCGGGCGTTGCAACCTGTCCTGTTTATTCTGCAGCCATCATCAGAACCCTCCGGGGACACACGCCTATGATTTCCCGCCGGTGGATGAATCGCGTCTGCTGGCATTGGGCAAACACCTCGACCCTGGGCGGAAAATCGTGATCGGTGAGTCCGCTACCCGCCTGCGTGAAGGCGAACCGCTCACCCACCCGCGTTTCCCCGCGCTGATCAGATCGCTCCGAACACTTTATCCTGATACAGTGATCCAGGTGACGACAAATGGCAGCCTTTTAACCCGGTTCATGGCCGAGCTGTTAATCTCTCTGGCCCCGCTGGAGCTGCTCTTCTCTCTGAACAGTTCAAGCGTCGAAGGTCGCCGCCTGCTGATGAATGATCCGCAACCGCTGGAAACCTTCCGTGCTCTTGATCGGGTGGCCTCGGCCGGAGTGCCGTGGCATGGCAGCGTGGTGGCCTTGCCGCAGCTAGTAGGCTGGGAGGATCTGCGGCAAACACTTTATTTTTTAAACAATACCGGAGCGCATTCTATCCGGTTGCTGCTGCCCGGCTTCACCAGCATTAGCTTGTCCACCCTGCAGCCGCCGCCCGGTGCTTGGGAGCGTTGCCGGGACCTGGCTGAGCGGTTGCGGGCTGAATTTTATACACCTCTTTTGCTGGAGCCGCCCCAGGTCAAAGACCTTGAACCGCGGATCGAGGGAATCACAACCGGCAGCCCTGCTGAACGGGCCGGGCTAAAAGGCGGGGACCTGATTTTAAAGGTAAACGGGCGCGCGCCGATCAGTCGCGCTGACGCCTTTTTCCGGGCTCAAAAAAGCGAAATTCCCAGCATGACCATTTTCCGGGACGGCCGGCCTGCGCAGATTTCCCTGAAGAAAAAGAGAAATGAATCTCCCGGTTTTGTCGTTTCTTACGATTTGGACCCGCGGCAGCTGGAGCGTGTCCGCCGTCTCCTGGCACCCGGCAAAGATACGCTGATGCTTGTTTCCTGCGCCTCCTTTTCCCTCTGGAGTCTAATTCAAAAGCGGTTTCCACTAAAGGGTCTGCGCCTGGTCGCCGTACCATCCTTCTTCTTTGGCGGCAACATTAACTGCGCCGGGCTGTTGACAGTATCCGACTTTGCGGCGACTTTGCGGCGGCTTCAACTTGAGGATTATGCTAAGGTCTTAATACCGGCGGCAGCTTTTGACCCGGCCGGCTTTGATCTGGAAGGCCGCCATTACAGTTTGCTTGGCGAAATGGGAGTGGCGGTAACCCTGGTTGATTAGCGCGAATAACTTATTCGCCCATGCAGTCAGCCTCCTCGATCACTTAAGTTCGAGCGCTAATTGCCGAAAACCGGCAGCACTGGCAATACCGAGCAGACGCCTCTGTCCCAACAAACCGGGGGCGCCATCGGAAGGATTAAAATCCCCTCACCCTGCCCTCTCCCCGGGGGAGAGGGGATTTCAGGATAGCAGAGGGAGAAGGAATTTTCAATGTAGACATAATGGAAGCGCTGCCTCGCTAGGGCTTTCAGAGCAGATGCCG
>JAGXSQ010000086.1 GCA_018333395.1 Dethiobacter sp. | reverse complement strand
GGGGGGGGGGAAGACGGCGGAATTGCTTGCACCATTCAGACATCTATTATATAATGAGGCTCGGAAGCGTCCCTGCGGATAACTTGAAAGGCAAGCGGACCAACCTGCGCCTGGCACGCGCAGGCCCATGTCACAGAAGGGTTATCATTATGATCATGGGTGGGAGGTAAGCTGTGCCCAGCACGAAAGGTGTCATTATTGTTGGTGCCGGTCCGGCCGGCCTCTTTGCGGCCTTGGCGTTAGCGCGGGCCGGAGAAAAAAACATCCTGTTGCTGGAAAAAGGGAAGGACATCCATGAACGACGGTGTCTGCTGAAGGGCAACCGACCAACCTGCTTTCATTGTCAGCCCTGCTCCGTTGTCTGTGGCGTTGGCGGTGCCGGCGCTTTTTCTGATGGAAAACTAACACTGACGGCTGATTTTGGAGGCTTCTTGCATGAAATCCTGGGACGAAGAGCGCTGGAAGAGCTGATCGACTATGTTGACCATATTTATCAGGAATTCGGCGCGACGTCAGAGTTTTTTGGTGGCGAACAGCAAGCGGTGCATGACCTGCAGCGGCAGGCGGCAACGGCCGACCTGACTCTCCTCCCCGCCCGCATCAGGCATCTGGGTACGGAAAAATGCCTGGAAATTGTTGCTCGCCTTAGGAATTACCTGCAAGACAAGGTGGAAATCAGGACCAACACCCCGGTGGAACGGTTGCTTTGTCACGAAGGCGGTGTCCTGGGTGTCCGAACCTGTGCCGGTGAAGAAATCCTAGCGGACTACGTTATTTGCGGACCGGGCCGGGAAGGGTCCGAGTGGTTTGCCGGGGAAGCCGAGCGGCTGGGACTTTCCGCCGCCGACAATCCGGTGGATATTGGGGTGCGCGTAGAGGTGCCCGCTGTTGTTCTTGAGCATATTACACAAAAAATTTATGAATCAAAGCTTATCTATTATTCCCGCTCTTTTGATGACCGGGTCCGCACTTTCTGTATGAATCCTTATGGCGAAGTAGTCATGGAAAATAACGGCGGCCTGATCACGGTCAACGGCCACAGTTATGCGGAAAAGAAGACGGGAAACACCAATTTCGCATTGCTTGTCAGCAAATCCTTTACCGAGCCGTTTAAGGAACCCATCCGTTACGGCAGAAATGTAGCGCAGCTGGCTAATATGCTGGGCGGGGGTGCCCTAGTCCAGCGCCTCGGAGACCTGCTGGCTGGCCGGCGCTCCACAAGGGAGAGGATTGACCGCGGGTTGGTACGACCCACTTTGGAGGAGGCCACGCCGGGCGACCTTAGCTTGGTTCTTCCGTACAGACACTTGCTTTCCATACTAGAAATGCTGGAGGCGCTCGACAAGGTGGCGCCGGGAGTCAACTCTCGGCATACGCTGCTCTACGGTGTGGAAGTGAAGTTTTATTCTTCTCGGCTGGCCGTCAACCACAGCCTAGAGACAAAGGTGCAAAACCTTTTTGCCGTAGGCGACGGCGCCGGCGTTACCCGTGGCCTAGCTCAGGCTTCCGCTGCGGGGATAGTGGCGGCTAGGGAGATTTTACGCCGGCAAGCCGAACAAAAAAACAAGGGGTGAGCGTTATGTCCACTGTTATTGTCGTCGGGGCGCAGTGGGGCGACGAGGGCAAAGGTAAGATCACCGACTTTCTGGCCGAAAAGGCCGACGTTGTTGTCCGCTATCAGGGGGGGACCAACGCTGGCCATACGCTGGCTGTCGGGCAGAAAGTTTTTAAGCTGCACCTGATTCCGTCCGGAATTCTTTACCCCGGAAAAACATGCGTTATTGGAAACGGCGTAGTCTTAGACCCGGCCGCACTGGTCGGGGAAATGACGGGGTTGCAGCGAAGAGGCGTTGATTTGGCAGGTTTGCGCATCAGCGACCGCGCGCATCTGGTTATGCCTTATCACAAGAGCCTGGACGAACTGGAGGAAACGCGCCGCGGCGAGGCCAAGATCGGCACGACGCTGCGGGGCATCGGACCTGCCTATATGGATAAGGTGAATAGGAGCGGTATACGAGTCGCCGACCTGCGGAACGAGGAAGAGTTGCGGGAAAAGCTGGCCGGACTTGTGCAGGAAAAAAACCTGCTTTTTACCAAGGTCTATGGAGTAGAGCCTTTTGACGCCGAGCTGATTTTTGAGGAATACAGGCTGTACGCCGGCCAAATCGGACCATATGTTATTGACACCAGCCTGCTTTTGAACGCAGAAATCGAGCGGGGCAAGAAAGTTCTTTTTGAGGGCGCTCAAGGGACGATGTTGGATCTGGATCATGGTACTTACCCGTACGTCACATCATCCTCGCCGGCGGCAGGCGGCGCCTGTATTGGCTCTGGCGTGGGTCCCACACGCATTGACAAGGTTATCGGTGTTGTCAAGGCCTACACTACCCGGGTAGGGGACGGACCGTTCCCGTCTGAGCTAAAGGATCATGTTGGCGACCATATTCGGGAAGTAGGGCGCGAATACGGGACAACGACCGGCCGTCCGCGGCGTATTGGCTGGCTCGATGCCAACGTCCTGCGCTACGCCTGCCGGATCAACGGCTTAAATTTTTTGGCGCTGACGTTGCTTGATGTCCTTACCGGTCAGGAAACGGTGAAAATCTGTACCGCCTATCGCTACTGCGGGGAAGAGCTGACGCATATTCCGGCCAGCTTGCGAGCTTTGGAGCAATGCGAACCCGTTTTCGAGGAGCTCCCCGGCTGGCAGGAAGATCTTTCGTCTATAGAAGAGTTTGCTGATTTCCCAGAAGCGGCACGCCAGTATGTCCGCCGGGTTGAGGAGTTGACCGGAACGCCTGTGGCCATTGTCTCCGTCGGACCCAACCGCCGCCAGACAAAAATCCTGCAGGAATTATTTTAGCGTTGACAAAACATAGCAAATATAGTATCGTAGATGACCGTAGGGTTAAATGAGCCATTAGCTCAGTTGGCAGAGCACCTGACTTTTAATCAGGGTGTCGGTGGTTCGAGCCCACCATGGCTCACCATTTTCGGGCCCCTTGGTCAAGCGGTCAAGACACCGCCCTTTCAAGGCGGTAACGCGGGTTCGATTCCCGCAGGGGTCACCA
>JAGXSQ010000085.1 GCA_018333395.1 Dethiobacter sp. | reverse complement strand
TTTGAGGTTCACCAGATGACAACCTGCCCCAAAATTATGATTTTTCCTGTCCGCCGTTTCGGCAGCTTGTCTAACACCATACTGTCCATTCCCCTCACGCCTTAGTTTCCATTGTAAAGGTACGGGCTCCAATTTACGTTGCCATTACCTTAAGTCAATCAGAAGCTCCGCGCTGTTGCTTGCTGCGGGCATGTTCCAGACGCCAGCCCTTAGGTCCGTTCATGTTCAAAATGATAGCGTGATGGGCAATACGGTCAACAATAGCCGACGCCAGCATTTCATCACCGATAAAATTACACCACTTCGAAAATTCAAGATTTGTTGTGTAAAACGTACTGGCTCTCTCATACCGAGCGCCTATTACCTGGAATAGAAGACTGGAAGCATTAATATCGTAATTCAGGTAGCCAACTTCGTCGATGATCAGGAGCTGGCAGCGATTCAAGGTTTTGATGTAATCAGCCAGATGCTTTTCACTTCTGGCTTCGGTCATCTCGTTAACCAGATCGCAGGCCCGTTTGAAACGGACGCTGTAGCCACGCTTCACAGCCTCGTAGCCGATGGCCAGGCTCGCGTGCGTTTTGCCCCGTCCGCTTGGGCCTATTGCCACGACATCGTTTTTTTCCTCAATGAAGTCGCAAGTCCCTAAAGTACGAAATTCATCAAAGTTAAGATATGGCAGATGCTCTTTGGACATCACAAAAGTGTTAAAGGTTTTGATTTGAGGGAAGCCGGCGTAACGAATTCGGCGCAGAAGGCGCTGATTGTCAGAGAGCAAGACTTGCTCCTGCAAGAGAGCGTATAGATTCTCCTCAAGAGAATGTTGTGGGTTTATATACGTTTCATACTGCGCAAATGCATTCAGGCGCAGCCGATTGGCAGCCTTGACGATGGCCTCTTTATGCTCATTCATCATCATCACCCGTTCTGAACAGGATGTCGTATTCCACAAGTTGCGGCTTGTCAACGACGACCAGATCGGCAACATCCGTGATCGCCTGGTCATGGTTATCTATGCTCAATTTATGCGCTTCAAGATAAAAACGGACGGAATCGAAGGTGGGAGATCCGGTCCGGTTCGCATAATCCACTGCCTGCAAGAGTATTTGGGCATCAATGTGCCGTCCAAGCATCAGAACATTAGCCAATTGTTCGAATTTGTCTTTGGACTGGTTCAAACTCCGAAACTTCTCCAATTCAGGAGGCAGAACACCGTATTTTAACGGCGCGGCATTGGGGATGGCGCGGGGCTTCATTTCCAAAAGCGGCAGATAATGCTCCGGGCGATACTGGTGCTCTCCTTTGATGAAGGGTCTTGTGTGGGTACATACAAGAGAGCCTTTGTACCAGGCTTCTATCTGGTAGGAGGTGGCATGGACAGTGACAGTTTTCCCGATGAATTCTTGGGGTGTGGAGTATTTCGTCGCGTTGTAGCGAAAGGTCAGGTCACTTCCGACTACGGCATCTTCCTCGGCGTAAGCACTGAAGGGCTTCAATGGCAGAGGCATAAGCCGCAGGCGTTCTTCCTCCAACATAGGTGCAATAGGTCTTTTGCGGTCGCGGATTTTGTGGAATCGGTTGTAATCCAGACAGCGCCGGAGAACTTGCTCCTGGATTTCTTTCAGATTATTCCCTTTCGGAATGGGGGTAAAGGCAACCTGTCGAATAAGAGAACACAGGTTCTCGACCGCCCCTTTCTCGTTACCGGAATTTGGATTCATGAAGACGGCCTCAAAGGCATAATGTGCTTCCAGCATACGAAATCGTTCCTGCTTGACAGCGTTTTTGCCGCTGCCGGAGAGGACAGCTGTTTTTAAATTGTCATAAAAGACCCGCTGCACAACCCCGCGGAAGAAGGTAAAGGCTTCAATGTTTGCTTCAATAAAGCAGGGCATTTTCATGTTAGGCATGATCATGGCAAAAATGCCGTAGCTGTATGGCAAGACGGCACAAAATACCGGGGCCTTCCAGATATGTCCGCAGATATTGACCTTGATTTCGCACCAATCAACCTGCATCACTTCGCCCGGCTCGAAGGACAAAGGGATGAAACCTTCGGGGTGCTTGTCTTTCATTTCACGGACATAACGTCGGACGGTAGATTCCCCAACCGTATAGGTTTCTCGTATCGCCTCCCAGGCGGTCTTGGCATTGATGCTCTGCTTACCGCTAAGCTGCTCTTTGTTGTCCTCATAGTACTTTTCCAAGGCTGCCACGACTAGTTCCTTTTGCAAAGAATCGATATGGGCCGGATAAGCTTTCTTTTCGTCCGGGGTATGGGCGCCATCCCAATATCTTTTGACGGTATTGCGGGACATGCTCAATATTTTAGCAGTTTTTCGCATAGAAAAACCATTTTTCTTATGCTGCCTTACCATAGCGTAAAGCTCTGTGTCGATCACAGAGTCTCACCTCCTTTTGGTTTCCCCGGGAAAACTCCGGCGTGGAGTCCATCCAGAACTACACGTAAATCCATCAGGGCAGCTCGTAATGATTTTAACTCCTCTTGCACCATACAAAGACTCTTAGCATCCGCTGTGGCCAGGAGCCCTTTCAGCTCCCAGGCAAGCCTGATGAGAAAGCCGACGTTGCCGACAATCCGCTCCGGCAACCCCCTTTTTTCTTTGCGCCGGGAAACGTGGGTGGCGGCAATACCGGCATCCAATACTGCCAACGGGGCATGAAGAATAGCCTTGCGCAAGGCGTCGCCGGTATCTTCCCGCATATAAAGGCCCACCAGCTGCCCTGCATTTGTCTTATTTAGGCCATCTCTCACGGTGTTGCAGGCAAAGGAAACCTGTGCCTCTCTGGGGAGTTTGGCGATTTCTTCCGCTGTCCGTGCGCAGATGACGCCGTCCTTGACCATCCCTTTAACTTCTTCCGACAGCTTCAAGGCCAGCGACTGCCGCTTGGAAATCCAGGACTTCGACTTCCTTAACAGAACCATCAATTCACGCCGGGTAACACCATGATGCGTAATAAGGGTGTCGATAAATGCTCCTTCGCTTAACGATCCGCCCTCCTCCCGTACGGTGGACAACAAGAGAGCCAATTTCATTTGTTCTTCCTCACCGCTTGTCTCGGATACGATCACCGGTATTTCCTGAATACCGTTATGAGCACAGGCTTCCAGTCTGGCCTGTCCGGCCAGTATGCGATAGGCATTACCGCTTTGTCCAACGATAGCCGGTACCACATTGCCGTAAATCTTTGTCACCCATTCGTACTTTTCTACGTCTTTTTCGCCCGTTCCCAGTGCCAAAATGGGATTCTTTTCGATTTGCCCCACCTTTAAGGTGCAGGCTTTGTGCTTTGTTGAGGCCATATTTGCCTCCCTCCCTTCATAAGGGAAGCATAAGGCCATATACTGGTGCAGCGCTATAACAAAAATCGTTGATGCTCCTTAAACCATCTCCTGACCAGTTCAAGGCAAGTGGCAATAGCCTGCTGCTTTGCCGCCCTGATCAGTATACCGCGCAAAAACTGTGCCGCCCGTTTACGCAACGCCTCTGTTGACTTTACTGTGGGGAACCCGGGCTTTTTCGCCTCGTCACATCGTTCGCTGTCTGCCTTTTGTTCTGCATCTTCACCCTTTTCCCCGGGATCGTCCGGTGTCTTTGCGCAGAACTCCTCCGATGCATTTGTGCCTTCTGCTATGTTACGCACAAATGCCTTCAGCGCACGTCCCAGTGTCGTGTGGGCAAAACTGGTCAGCCCGAAATATTTGCGCGTTTCCTCGGCAGCCATCCGCTGCCCTTTTTCCGGTGCACTGCTGTATAAGTCAATTGCGTATAAGTACACGTATATCGGGTAAGGACGCCCTGGCACGAGAAATTCCGGAATGATCACAATGGGCTCACCGCCCTTTTTATCATCCCGGAATTCCGGGCAAATTACAGTATACTCTTTATGCTGATACTTTATTTTATAGCTGCGCTCACGCTCTTGGTAACCGGCATCAAGATAGTGTTTTTTCAATTCTGCTGCTTGTGACGCCAGTGCCTGAAGCCGATAAATATTATTTTCGCTGTTTTCAATCAGTAAAACTTGTGCTAAAATATTCATTGGAACAGCTTCTTTCTGCGCTTTGTTTTTTGTTGCAAACTAACAATAACGCAAAAAAGTGGGCTGTTCCACTTTTATTTTGTCAAATTACTGCATTTTATCTTGTGGCTTTTTTCTTAAGTCATTTTCTGCCGCCCGGCTCAATTTATGGCTTACCTATCT
>JAGXSQ010000084.1 GCA_018333395.1 Dethiobacter sp. | reverse complement strand
AGTATCTGGAGTACCTGCAGGCTATGAAAGAGCTGGACTTAAGTAACGCCAGTGAGTTTTTAGTTATGGCTGCCACTTTGCTGCGCTTAAAATCGAAGCTGCTTCTGCCCCGCCAGCCCCGGCTGCAGGAAGAAGAAGAGATCTTTGATATCAATTCGCCGGAGGATCTGTTTAACCGGCTGGAAGAATACCGGCGCTTCAAAGAGGCGGCCCTCCGCTTTAAAGATCTGGAAAAGGAGCAGCAGAAGATATTTTTGCGCTCCACAAGCGGGCGGAAAGTAATGGTTATAACCAGGCAGCAGAGCTTCTATACCTTCTGGGAAGGCCCCCATCTTTTAAGCGAGATTATGCACCGTTTTGCCGAACTGGCCGCCGCTATGTCGGCAAGGCCGGTGATCAGCGGCATTGAAGATTTTAAAATATCCGATAAGATGGCGCTGATCTTAAATATCCTTGAGCGTTCCGGGAAGGTGTTTCCGCTAAAGGCTTTTTTAAGCGGGCCATCACCGATCTGGGAGCTGATAGTTGTATTCATCGCTGTTCTGGAGCTGACACGTCAGAAAAAAATTGTTTTATACCAGGATCGCCCTTTCGGGCACATTTATATATCTTTAAGCCAAAGCAGCCAATAGGCTAATGTCGGGATCGTATATAGAAGGAGCAAATCAATGGATCAGGCGCGCCAAAAACAAATAGTGGAAGCATTGTTGTTCCTGAAAGAAGAGCCGCTACGCTTGGAAAAAATTGCCGATGTTCTGGAGCTGCCGCGGGAAGAGGCCCGGAAGGTGGTTACGGAGCTGCAGCTGGAGATGGCCCGTACTGCCCGGGGCATCCGCATATTTGAGGTGGCCGGTGGTTATCAGATGGGTACGCTACCGGAACTGGCCGACGACTTAGAAAGGGCCTTTGGCGAGGAAGGAGGGGGCAACCTATCCAACGCCTCTCTGGAAACCATAGCCATTATTGCCTATAAACAGCCGCTGACCCGGGCGGAGATCGAGTCAATTCGAGGCGTTAACTGCGACCATGTCCTGGAAAACCTGCTCAAGCGTAAGTTAATCAAGATCAGCGGACGCAAAGAAGCCCCCGGTCGCCCTTTAATCTACTGCACCACTGTTGATTTTCTGAAGTATTTCGGATTGAAAGATCTAAATGAGCTTCCTGTTCTGGAGAAAGAATAACCGCGGGAAAGAAATAAGAATCGTTTTTAGTGTTTGCCGACGCACCCGGTGGGGTGTGTTTATTTTTTCCTTAATTCGGGAACTATCTAGCCTTGATTAAATCTTTTAAGGGAGCGGTTCTATGATTTGGTATTACGATCTTACCATCGGACTGGCGCTTTTTTTGGCTGCGATATTGGCAGCCCTGTTTTTACCGTTGCGCATATTTTTCACGTTCTTTAGAGAAAATAAAATAGAGCGGGCCGTGCTGATTGTTCAGATATGCCTGGTCGGAATAAAGCTGATCTATTTACGTAAAGAGGAGCCGGAGATCAGAGCGTTGCTGAATTTGGGAAGCCGTGAGTTCCGGTTGCCACTGTTTAGTGGCGCAGGATTAAGCAAAAAAGGCGAGAGTCATGAAAAAGATAGACTAAACACGGCGCACAGGTTAAGAGGCAAGCCGGCAGCGCTCCAAACGTTTTTTAAACGGGGCGGGCTGAATGCGGGACTGAAAGCATTTAACTCTCTGAAGCCTCTTCTGAAAAAAATCTCCTGGAAGCGGTTTGAATTGGAGGTGAGCTGCGGCTTAAACGATCCTTCTTTAAGCGGGATTGCCTATGGAGCAAGTTGGGCGCTAACCGGAGCAACGCTAGCCCTGATGCAACGCTATTTCACTTTTGAAAATGCGCCGCGCATAAAATACGTTCCCCGGTTTGAACAGGAGTTACTGGAGGTGCGCTGGGATGGAGAATTGGGGATCTCGTTGTTTTACGGTGCAAAGCTTTTGTATATCACCAGAAAAATTGGAGGTTTATATAAGTGGATCAACATCCCATTGAAAGTTTAATGAAGACAGCTATGGAAAATTTAAAAGAAATGGTCGATGTGAACAAGATCGTAGGCGATGCGGTAGAAACACCCGACGGAAGCGTAATCATTCCCATTTCCAGGGTCACTTTTGGTTTTGCGGCCGGCGGAACTGAATTTGAGCAGCAAGATGAAAAAAATCGTCTGAACGGCAACGGCAACAGCAGGAGTGGAGAACTGCCTTTCGGCGGCGGCAGCGGCGGCGGTGTATCGGTGCAGCCGGTTGCTTTCCTGGTAGTGGGGCAAGGGCAGGTACGCTTGTTGCCTGTAGACCGCAATGCCATGCTGGATCGCTTAATCGATCTGGCCCCCCAAGTGATCTCTCAAATCCAGGGCATGATCGGCCAGAGCCGGTCGTACCGGCGTGAAACTGAAACTGTGCAGTAGCATTCCACAACTAGTCACTTTTGCTAAACCAGGAAATAGTTCTGCCGGCATAAATTAAGGGACCGTCCTAAAAGTATCTCAGGGCGGCCCCTTATCCTTATCCGATAATGGCAGCCCGTTGACTCATAAAACTGTCTCTCCGGGAATAAGTATAACCAGTATAGCATTTTTATAGTTTTTGGGAGAGATCAGATGAATAATCTCAGCCGCGCTAAATGGTGTATTGGATTATCCCTTTTCGCTTTGATATTATTATCGGCGACGCCCGCCAAGGTGATGGAAAAGCCGGCGGAAAATGAAATAGAGCTTACCGCCAGGGCCGCGGTATTGATGGATCGGGAAACAAACCGAGTTCTTTGGGAAAAAGACGCGCATCAAAAGCTGCCGCCGGCCAGCACTACCAAGATCATGACCGCCATCCTAACTTTGCAATTGGGCGACGAAGAAGATCCGGTCAAAGTAAGTGAGCAGGCTTCGAAAACTGAAGGATCATCGATCTGGCTGGAGGCAGGAGAGGAGAAAACTGTCGGAGAGCTTTTATACGGTTTGATGCTTTGCTCCGGTAATGACGCGGCAGTGGCCTTGGCAGAGCATATTGCCGGCTCCGTGGAGAAATTTGCACTCCTGATGAATAATAAAGCCAAAGAGATCGGCGCGGACAATACAAACTTTAAAAACCCTCACGGACTGCCTGACGATGAACATTATACCACGGCTTATGACCTGGCCTTAATCAGCGCCTATGCGTTAAGAAATACCAGGTTCCGCGAAATAATCCGGACGCTTAAACATACCATCAGCTGGCCCGACCGGGATTGGGATCGGATCATGCTCAACCAGAACCGGCTGCTGGAGCTTTACCCGGGCGGGGACGGTGTAAAGACCGGATGGACGAAAAAAGCGGGACGCTGTCTGGTCGGCTCAGCTACACGGGAGGGATGGCAGTTGGTGACGGTGGTGCTGGACGCTCCACAAATGTGGGAGGATACCATGCACCTGTTAGACTACGGTTTCAGTAGGTATAAACTAGAAAAAATTCTGTACCAGGGTCAGGTGGTGCGCTCGGCAGAGGTGTACAGAAGCGAAACGAGGGTAGCGGTGGTGGTCGGTGAGGATTTTAAATATCCGCTTAAGGACGGAGAGCGGGCTTATATCCGCTTTGACTTCGATCTGGATCAACAGATTAAAGCGCCCCTGGCCGCCGGTGATAAACTAGGGAGATTGAACATGTACCTGCATGAGGATTTTTTGGGAGGTGTGGAGCTGCGATCCGGCCATGCGGTCGGGCGCCGGCCCTTGTGGCGCTATATAGTTGCCTTATGGACGGCCCTCTTAAAATAAATAGCGGGGGGCCGCTGAAGGAGGAATGGATGGTGATTAATTATTTGTGGGCCGGCATGATCTGTTTAGGTATCCTTATCGCCGCCTTAAGCGGCAGAATTGAGCAGATCACGCCCACTATATTCATATCGGCCGAGCAGGGTGTCAGTGTGGCTTTAGGTTTAATCAGTATAATGAGTTTTTGGCTGGGTGTAATGAGACTGGCGGAAAAATCCGGATTTATCGAAATTGTAAAAAAATTGCTCACTCCATTGGCTTGCCTGTTGTTTCCAAAATTATCCCGCGAACACCCGGCCATGAGCGCGATCCTGATGAATATGAGCGCTAATTTACTGGGTCTGGGTAATTCGGCCACTCCTTTCGGAATCAAAGCTATGGAAGAGTTGCAAAGCTTAAATCCGCGGCCGAACACAGCTTCAGATGAAATGTGCACGCTGCTGGCGTTGAACACATCCGGACTGACCCTGATTCCGACAACGGTTATCGCTCTGCGCCACTCGGCCGGTTCGCTGAATCCTGCGGATATTGTAGGCACTACAATTATCGCCACTTTGTGCTCAACGCTGGTAGCGGTAACTCTTGACCGTTTGTTCAGAAAGATAAAGCGGTGATGATGAACTATGGTAAATATGGCTGACTTTGTATCCGTCTGGATTATTCCGATCTTTATAGCTCTGGTGCTGGTTATGGCGCTTTACCGGCGGGTCAATGTATTTGACACCTTCGTGGATGGGGCTAAAGAGGGCGTTAAGATGTCTGTGCGTCTGA
>JAGXSQ010000083.1 GCA_018333395.1 Dethiobacter sp. | reverse complement strand
CTATTTGTAATCACCGCGGCTCCGGCCCCGGTCACCGTCCATTGGGCCTGGGGAGGGCGCTGGAAACCGTACTCGGTAGGGTAGCGGAATTGCCGCTCTGAGCTGCAGTTATGGCTGGAGGTAGCGGCCAGAATGTTGGAAGCAAACCCGCCGGAGATCAGCATCGCGCTCAAGGCCAGGGATAAAGCCATAGTGGAGCAGGCGCCGTAAAGACCGATGAATGGAAGGGCCAGATTTGCGGCTGAGTAACCGGAAACGGTAATCTGGTTCAACAAATCACCGGCCAAAAAATAATCTACCTGATCCAAACGGTAATTTCCTTTATTTAAAGCCAAGGCACAGGCATCACCCAGCATTTTTCTCTCTGCCGCTTCAAAGCTTTTCTGTTTTGCCAGCAGATCTTCATAAACCAGATCAAAGCCGGCGCCTAAAGGCCCCTGACCTTCCTTGGGGCCGGCCACCACAGCGCATGATCCTAAATAAGGCGGTAAATCCAGCAATATGCTCTGCTTGCCGGCCCTATGGCTCATCCGACACCTTCCGTTTTAGAGAATCGCAGAAATTAACCCGGCTACAAATGCGGTAACCACACCGAAAACAATGACCGTTCCGGCCAGGGAAAACATTTTGGCGCCTACCCCCAGGACTAGTCCCTCTTTTTTAAATTCCATCGCGGCCGCGGTCATGGAATTAGCAAACCCGGTTACCGGAATAGCGGTTCCGGCGCCTGTCCAGCGGGCGATACGATCATACAAGCCGAATCCGGTCAGCAACGCAGCCAGTAGAATCATGGTAGCCACAGTGGGATTGGCTGCCTCGATAGTCGAAAATCCCAAAGAGACGTATAGGTTTTTAATAAACTGCCCCAGCAGGCAGGTAACCCCTCCGCTTAAAAAAGCAATGGCTGAATTACGCCACAGAGGCGGTCTGGGCATAGTTTCATCTACCATCTGTTTATAATTATCTTCGGTAATGCCAAGCTCCGGCGGAATACTGCTCACTTTAAACCGCTCCCTCGCCTTCTTAAAGCAAAGCCTTTCAGCGATATTCGCGCACACCAAAGGCCAGCTTCATATTTACTTTGTATTCGATAATTTTGCCGTCGTCTAAGTCCACGGTAAAATTAACCACCTCTACTCCGGTAATATTATCTACTGTTTTCGAGGCCTCTTTCACCGCATTGCGCATGGCGTCATCCCAACTAACATCCGATTCACCAACCAGCTCTATAATCTTAGCAACAGTGGTCATAGCAACAAGCTCCTTTGTAGTGTAATTTGATGTAAACATCTCCGCTGCAGCAGCTCTCCGGATTTAATAAAACGGCTACGGGCCGTGAACGGCGAGGTGCTTCCCGCGGCGGTGCAAACCAGATTGTGTAGACCGCAATACCGGCTGCCAGCAATATAAGGAATAATATAAACAGACCCGCGGCATACTTCAGTAAAAATCCCCTGATCAGCATAAGATACCTCACCAAGCCGGTTAATTTTACAGCGGTTTTAGTATGTTTCAAATGAAATTTCTTATGCGGTTTAAGTTTGCAGAAAAGCGCGCAGCCTGCTTAAAATTCTTTTTTCCAGGCGGGAAACCTGGCGCTGGGAGAGGGAGAGCGTATGCCCGATCTGAGTCTGGGTATACTCCCGAAAAAAACGAAGATCGATGATTTTCCTTTCCACGGGTGTCAAAAGCATTAATCCTTCGCGCAAACTGAGCCGGTCGACCATCTGCTCTTCCAGGAGGCCGGCTCCGCCCCAGGGAGCGACTGTATCCTCATCCAGGACGGAAAAGGGCAAAGAGGCTTCTGTAACCAGAGCGATCTCTTCTGTCGGGATGCCGGAGGAGCGGGAAAGCTCTGAAACCGTCGGTTCGCGTTTTAACTCAGAAGTCAGCTTTTCACGGCAACGGCTTAAAACCCGGGCTTGCTCCCATAGGGAGCGGCTGATTTTAACCGATGAACCAGTATTGCGGCGGTAGCTGAGCATCTCACCCTTAATCCAGGTTATAGCATAAGCAATAAATTTAACCTGAGCATCAAAATTAAAACGGCGAGCGGCATGAAAAAGGCCGATCATTCCCACCTGGTAATAATCATCCGCTTCAGCGCCCCCATACGCAAAGCGCCGGGCCAAACCTCTGACCAGCGGGCTCAAACGAAGGACCAGTTCCCGCGCCGCATCATGGTCGCCGGCTTTGTAGCGGTACAGCAGCGCCCGCAGCAGATCATCCATCCGTCAATTCTCCCTGAGGTTGCTTCCGGAGCGGATCTGTTTAGTCAGGATCACTGCGGTCCCCTCTCCCGGCTTGGTATGTACAGCCATGGAATCCATAAAATTTTCCATGATCGTAAAGCCCATACCAGATCGCTCCAGCTCTTGTTTACTGGTATAAAGCGGCTGGCGAGCCTGCTCAGGATTGGCAATGCCTACTCCCTGATCAGCAATGGTGATGGTCAGCGTATTATCTTCAATCAGGGCACTGACTGTGATCAGACCGACCCGGTCTTCGTAAGCATGGATAATCGCATTGGTCACTGCCTCTGATACAGCGGTCTTGATATCACTTAACTCTTCCAATGTGGGGTCAAGACGCGAAGCAAAAGCGGCAACGACTACACGGGCAAAAGATTCGTTTTCTGAAAGACTTGGAATTTCCAGCTGCATATAGGATTGCGCTTTGATCATTATTTTGGCCTCCTTTTTGCCGCAAGACCCAGCCTGCTTAAGGCTTCTGCTTCACTCTGGTAAGAGGTAATTATTTTTGGCACTCCTGAGATCCGGAGAACCTTCTCTACAGCCGATGAAACCCGGCAGAGAGCCATTTGGCCGCCCTGCTGTGTTATACGTTTGTAACGACCCAGCAGCACGCCGATCCCGGAGCTGTCCATAAAAGTAAGCCCCTCTAAGTTCAGCAGCAGATGTTTCGCGCCGCGCTCGATCAGCTCCCGATCGATACCCTGGCGCAGCAAATCTGACCAGTGGTGATCCAGCTCTCCGCGCACGCGGACCAGCAGGCATTGATCGCGCATCAATTTTTCCAGTTCCATAGCAGCCTCCTCACATCGTCCTTTATGGTAAATTGTTCTGCACTTATCAAAATTTCCCTGCAATAAATTTATAATTCTTCTTGTGTCTTGGCGCGGCTTACCGCGACAGGTTCGGTGGAATAATGGGTTGGGCGCCTGGCGAGAATGAGGGCTTGTCCGTTGGCTTGTCAAACAATATTTGCTATATTTTTCGGCAGTTGACGGCTGATCGCACGGGAAAATGATAAGGGCCCCGAATCTGAGGCCCTCTTGCCCTTGAGCGATCGAGCGAAATATGGGTTAACGGCCGAAACGCAACCATCGATTCAACAGTCGCAGAAATATAACCGTCGGTGAAGCCCGGTTAACATCAGCTGCGGCGACCAGCTCTACCGATAACTTATTCCCTTCGCTGCAGACAACCACCAGTTCACCAAGTTTGTCGCCCTTTCTGATTGGGAGCCGATATGGGGCCAGCACGATCTCCCGGGTGAACGATTCTTCCGCACCCCGGGGCAACAGTAATCCGAAGCGGTTTTGGGCCACCAGATCCAGCGAGGCCGGCTTACCTTTATCCACGGTTACGGTCGCCACCACATCGTTTTTATCTACAATGGGCAGCGCCTTATACCGGCTGAAACCGTAATTGAGTAAAGTGACAGCCGCTTCATAGCGCTCTATAACTGTGGGAGCGCCCAGCACGACTGCCAGAAAACGGGTTTGGTTGCGCCGCGCCGTTGCCGCAATGCCATTGCCGGCTTCCCGGGTAAAACCGGTTTTTAAGCCGTCACAACCGGGATAGCTATACACCAGGCGGTTGGTGTTGCTTAAAAATACTTCTCCGGACTTGATTTTTCCCTTCAGAAAATGCTCGTCCATCCAAACAGTCGCCCACTCATGAATCTGCGGGTATTCCAGAATAGCCAGGCTCATCAGCATAATATCGTAGGCGCTGCTGTAATGTTCCGGATGGTGCAGCCCGTGAGGGTTTAAGAAGTTTGTGTTTTCCATGCCCAGATACCTGGCCTTTTCGTTCATCATCTCCACGAAGCTTTCCACGGATCCGCCAATATGTTCGGCCACCGCCACCGCGGCATCGTTTGCTGAACCCACCGCCATTCCGATCAGCAGATCGCCTAATGATACCAGATCACCTTCGCTTAAAAAAAGCTCTGAGCCTCCCATGGCTGAGGCTCTGGCGCTGATCTGAACCTGATCCTCCAAAAAAAAGTATTTCTGCTCCAATTGCTCAATCACAACCAGCAGGCTCATGATTTTGGTCAGGCTGGCCGGATATAACCGTTCGTGGCTGTTTTCC
>JAGXSQ010000082.1 GCA_018333395.1 Dethiobacter sp. | reverse complement strand
ATCCATTCCGACCGGGGTAGCCAGTACTGCTCAAATGACTACCAGGCTTTATTAAAGGATTTTGGCTTTATATGCAGCATGTCACGCAAAGGCAACTGCTGGGATAACGCCCCTATGGAAACATTCTGGGGTAAGATGAAATACGAATGGCTGTACGGATTTCGTTTCAGGACACGTGATGAGGCCCGAGCTGCAGTATTTGAGTATGTGCAGATATTCTATAACCGGAACAGGCTACACGCCTCAAACGGCTACCTTACGCCAGAAGAATACTACAATATCGGCAGTAAAGAGGCGGCATAGCCGGGACGAAGTTCTTACCCTCAAGGCCCTTCCTAACCAGAACCTATTGTCTCGCAATTGGCACCCATCGATTTTTGCGGAATATTTAGCAATACTGTGAGAAGTTAAGCTATCTTGCGTTTATCCTGTCCACGGAGCGGGGGACGGTGCATTTACGACTATCCCCGTCATTGCATGTAATCAACCACATATCGGCAAAATACTTCCTTTGGTCAAAACCATTAATGGCCTCCAGTGACCCTAGTTTTAGCAGGGAAACACAGTCTAGTCAAAGAATATCAAGAGTAACGGCAACGAAAGAATAACAACTCCCGCAGGGGGTTATTTTTTTGTAACGAGCAGGGGAAATGACAAATTATGGCGAAAGTTGCCTGCAACGCATCGGAGACACAGGGGGGGAATCTGTTCGCTGACTGGATTTGTCAGCAGAACTTTGCCATTAATTAGTTTTTCTGGTATGATGGCGCCAAGGGAGGCAGTTGTGAGCAGCCCTTTTGTAGCGTTCTTGCGTTGATACGGTTGGTATTGTTTTTGCCGTAATGCTTTCTTGACGGTGTTTTTACTGATATCCAGTTCGCGTGCAATTACTTTAATACGTTTGCCGAGCTTAGCCATCAGGCGGATTTCGCTCCATAGGTCCAGTGATAGCATGTTCTCTTCTCTCCCATGATTATTTTCATGAGTGAGAGTTTCCTTGGCTTCCATTCCTTCTCCTCCTTTTTTTCAGGAGGGGGTCAGTTTTCATCCGCCATATAGGGTCAGTTTACCACCGCCAATGACAGCTATAACAGCCCGGAGCTTAAAAGCTGGCTTCTGAGCTGGGGAAAACCGGTGGAGTTGCGGGAGGAGATAAAGGAGGAACTGCAGGCCGGCTTGGGGAGGTATGTGTAATTAAAATCGGCTAAAACCAGCCATTATCCCCGGCAAGAAGGCAAACAAGAAATCGGTATCCGCTTACGTCTTTAGCTAGGCAAAAACAGGCAAGTAAACCAACTTTATGGTAACTCTTAACGGAGGCTTACCTATTCTGGATCTCAGTAGTGAGGCAAAAATGATGAAAAACGAACAAACAGATATGAAAAAAGATTTTATAGCTCGTCGCCGTGAACGAGATGGTGAGATTCAGGATTTGTGGGAACACTTAAAAGGGACCTCTACTTTGGCGGGGCAATTTACATCAAAAATTGACCTGCAAGTATATGGGCAACTAATTGGTTTATTACATGATCTTGGTAAAGCAAGCATGGAATTCGACCAGTACATCCGATCGGCAACCGGTCTTATTGACCCGGACGAGGATGATTATGTGGATGTGAAAGGGAAAAAAGGCAAAATAGATCATTCTAGTTCAGGCGCTCAAATTATACACAGGTATTTTTTTGATAAAGGCGTTGAAAGCTTGCTGGTTTCACAGATACTATCTTTAGCTATTGCTTCACACCACTCCGGATTAATAGATTGTTTAACACCTGACGGTAATGATAATTTTTCCAGGAGGATGAACAAATCAGATGAAAAATCCCGGACAGAAGAGTCATTATTAAACATAGATACAAGTATCAAACGAGAAATCGAAAACTTATTGTCTGATGGAATGTTCATCAGTCATTTTAACAATAAACTCAAATTACTACGGGAAAAAAATGATTCAACAGAAACGATCATATTCAAGCTTGGATTATTGATTAGATTTCTTTTTAGTTGCCTAATTGATGCGGACAGACTCGACACTGCGGATTTTGAATTTCCTGAGAGGGCTAAACAAAGGAATCGAGGAAATTATGAGTCATGGCCAGTTTTGGCAGAAAGACTGGAAAAGTATTTAAACAAGCTGCAAAACAAAAACAAGGTTGATGACTTGCGTCAGGAGGTTTCGAATTGTTGTCTGCATTTCTCAAACAGGCTAAAGGGTCTTTATCAATTGACTGTGCCGACAGGAGGAGGCAAAACACTTTCCAGCCTGCGATTTGCCCTGAATCATGCGAACAAACATAATATGGACAGAATTATTTATATTATCCCTTATACTTCGATCATCGACCAAAATGCACAGAAAGCAAGAGAGGTTCTAGAAGTACACGCAAATAATAAAACTGCCTTGAACAACATTGTACTAGAGCACCATTCCAATTTGACTCCGGAGGAAGAAAGCTCCCGGCAAAAGCTTTTATCAGAAAACTGGGACGCACCGGTTGTTTTTACTACCATGGTTCAGTTCCTGGAGGCATTATTTGGTTACGGAACCAGAAACCCCAGAAGAATGCACCAGCTTGCAAATGCGGTGATAATATTTGATGAAATACAAACCCTTCCGGTCAGGTGTGTACATCTTTTTAATGTAGCGGTTCGCTTTTTAATCCAGGGTTGCGGCTCAACCGTGGTTCTTTGTACGGCTACCCAACCTTTGCTGGATAAAGTTGTCCCGGAGCAAAGGGCATTGCAGATCGCGCCGGAACAGCAAATGATGCCGGATGTACAGAAACTGTTTAAAGAACTGAAGCGGGTGGATGTTTATGACCGGCTAAAGGTTGGAGGCTGGACCGACCATGAAGTAGCCGAACTTGCAGAACAAGAATTAGATGAGACAGGCAGCGTATTGGTTGTTGTGAACACAAAAAAAGCCGCGGTCAATCTCGTTCAAATACTTAAAGATTATCCAAGAGCCGATGTGTTTCACCTTAGCACGAACATGTGTCCGGCACACCGCATGAAAGTCTTGGATAGTATTAAAAATTGCCTGCCGGATAAGAAGCCCGTAATATGTGTTAGCACGCAGCTGATTGAAGCGGGGGTTGATATTGATTTTGGCAGTGTCATCCGTTACCTGGCGGGGCTTGACTCCATCGCTCAGGCGGCAGGACGCTGCAACCGAAACGGCGCAAGGCCAAAAAAGGGAAGAGTCTATATTGTCAATCCGAAAGATGAGAACTTAGACAGACTGCCTGATATAAAGATCGGTAGAGATAAGGCTGAAAGGGTGCTTAACGAATTCAGGGATGATCCAACGCAGTTTCAAGAGGATATTCTTGGTTTGGAAGCTATGGAACGCTATTATCGTTATTATTTTTATGATCGAAAAGAGGAGATGTGTTACGAAGTAGGTAGCAAATCGGGGGTTGGCAGGTCAGATAATCTATTTGAATTGTTATCGATAAACGCATTGTCTATAAAGGAATATCAAAGAATTAATAATGGTTTTTCTCCCAAAGTCCCCATAAGGCAATCATTCATGACAGCGGCCAAGGTATTCCAGGCGATTGATTCGCCTGCCCGGGGTATTATTGTCCCCTATGGAGTAGAAGGCGAACGAATTATTAATGAGCTATGCGCCTCGGATAACATAGAGAAACAATACAAACTATTGAAAGAGGCACAAAGGTATTCTGTTAATGTATTCCCCTATATTATTGAGAGATTGTCAAAGCAACAAATCATTCGTGAAGTACAAAACGGCACCGGCATTCTCTATTTGGACAAACAATATTATAGTGACACATTCGGCATCAGTGAATCTCCGGTTAATGAAATGAAAATCCTAATTATTGAGGAGGCATGAAATGGAAAACAAGGTTGAATTTAAAGTTTACGGTAAATATGCCTTGTTCACCGACCCGCTGACCAAAATCGGCGGAGAAAAGTGCTCATACCAGATTCCAACTTATCAGGCCATTAAGGGAATCTTAGAATCAGCATACTGGAAACCGACCATTTTCTGGGTTATCGATAAAGTGCGGGTGATGAAAGCGATCAAAACGCAATCAAGGAGCGCAAAGCCAATTAATTACGGTGGCGGTAATTCACTAGCGATTTATACCTATCTTTCTGATGTGGAGTACCAAGTGCAGGCACATTTCAAGTGGAACCTGAACCGGGAAGATATGGAAAATGACCGGAATGAAAACAAACATTATTTTGTCGCCAGACGGATGATTGAAAGGGGTGGCAGGAGAGATATTTTTTTGGGGTCACGTGAATGCCAGGGCTATGTAGAACCCTGCAGTTTTGGTGAAGGTCAGGGATTTTACGACCAATATGGGGAGCTAACCTTTGGTTTAATGTTTCATGGTTTTGATTATCCTGAAGAATCAGGGAAAAATCAACTTAACGCCAGGTTCTGGCGGCCAAAGATGGTCAATGGTATTTTGGAATTTATCCGTCCGGAAGAGTGTACTATCCGCAAGTTTATCAAGTCGATGTCGGCAAACCCACCTGCGTCAATCGGGTTGGACGAGGAAGGACTCTTGGAGGGGTATTGCGGGGAGGTGAATATGCGATGAGTTGGATAGAGAAACTTTATGAAACCTATGAAAACTGCCAGTCTATAACCGGGCCCAGCTCTAATGAAAACAAAATGCCTCTCCTGCCGATTTGTCATACTACCCAGAAGTCGCAGATAGAAATTGCCATCGATTTGGATGGTAATTTCAGGCGGGCGAGAGTGGTACCTAAAAACGAAGCCAGAACTGTTATCCCGTGTACGGAAAAAAGTTCGGGAGGGAGGACGAGTGGTCCAGCCCCTCATCCGTTATGTGATAAATTGCAATATGTGGCGGCGGATTATAAAGAATATGGGGGAAGCAAAGCCGATTACTTTAAACTTTATCGAGACGAATTGGAGAAATGGTGTGAATCAAAGCATTCGCATCCAAAAGCAGAAGCAGTTTTAAGGTATATTGAAAAAGGAACCGTGATAAAAGATCTGGTTGAAAATAAGATCTTGCATATTGGAAGCGATGGGAAACTCGTGGGCGAATGGGAAAAGCGAGCTGGAGGCGACGTTCCGGATATTTTTGGGGTATCTTCAAACCCTGACCAGATGGAGGCCTTCGTCCGCTGGATAGTCGAAATTCCCAATGACCCCCAGGATGCAGTCTGGACTGATTCGAGCCTATTTGAAAGCTGGATAAAGTATTATTCATCAATTAAAGTAATAAACACCCTATGTTATGTTACCGGCGTCGAGATCCCCGCCGCCGAACAACATCCGGCAAAAATAAGAAATGATGGTGACAAAGCCAAACTCATTTCTTCTAATGATATTAGTGGGTTTACCTTTCGCGGCCGTTTTATGATAGCTGAACAGGCTTGCGGGGTGGGTTTTGTGGTAACCCAGAAAGCTCATAATGCACTGCGCTGGATGATAAGCAGACAAGGTTATAAAAGAGGGGATCAGGCAATCGTGGCTTGGGCCACCACAGGGGAATCGGTGCCTGATCCATTGGCAGATACTTTTTCGGTGTTAGGGTTTGATGATATCCAAAGCGATTCGGAATCTCACGCATCAACTGCCCAGGATTTTGCGCTTAGGCTAAACAAAAAAATTGCTGGGTACAGCGCAAATCTCGGTGATACAACTGATATTGTTGTAATGGGGCTGGACTCGGCGACACAAGGGCGCATGGCTATTTCTCTCTATCGTGAGCTGACAGGGTCGGATTTTTTAAACAGGATAGAAAATTGGCATAAAACATGCTGCTGGATTCACGACTACCTCTCAAAAGAGGTGATTGATGTTCAGGCAGGTAAGAGTAAAAAAGTAAATATTAGGTTTGTTGGTGCGCCCGCTCCGGGCGATATAGCGGAAGCGGCTTTCGGCAGCAAAGTTGACGAGAAACTCCGCAATGCAACTGTGGAAAGGATTCTCCCCTGTATCATCGATGGGCAAAAATTACCGAGGGATTTGGTTGAGGTAGTTGTCCGGCGTGCCTCCAACCGGGTAGGTATGGAAGTTTGGGAATGGAAAAAAACGCTCAGCATAGCCTGTGCGCTTTACAGAAAATTTCATGAAATGGAGGAATTTGATATGGCTTTAGATGAAAACCGGAAAACAAGGGACTATCTTTATGGCAGGTTATTGGCCCTAGCAGAGAGTCTAGAGGAGTGGGCATTGAAAAAAGCCGGGGAAGACCGTCCAACAACTGCCGCCAGACTGATGCACCGATTTGCGGATCATCCCTATTCCACCTGGAGAACAATCGAGCTGGCGCTGGGACCATACAAAGCTCGGCTGGGCGGGATGTCACTAAAAAGGCAACGCTTGATATCTGAAGTGATTGCCCAGTTTACGCCTGAGGATTTTACGAGCGATAAGAAACTCAGCGGAGAATTTTTGCTTGGGTATCACTGCCAACGTGAGGGACTTTGGAAACAGAAAGCAGCAGATAATGAAGATGATGAAAATTGAGTTGAACTACAAAGGGTCATGTGTAATTAAATTGAAAAAATATAGCAAGGAGGATTGTCATGGAAAACTTGACAAACAAAATTGATTTTTCGGTGATTGTAAGTGTGAAGAATGCAAATCCGAACGGCGACCCATTAAACGGAAACCGGCCCCGTGTCAACTATGATGGGTACGGAGAAATTTCTGATGTCTGTATTAAGCGGAAAATACGGAATCGTTTGATGGAAGCAGGGTATTCCATTTTTGTTCAGTCTGATGACAACAGGGTTGATGAGTATAAGAGCCTTCGTGAGAGAGCTGAAGGGGACTTGAAATCAATAGATATGAAAGATGAAAAAAAGTATCGGGAAGCAGCATGCAAGAAATGGATAGATGTTAGGGCTTTTGGACAGGTCTTTGCGTATAAAGGTAAAGGCGGCACCAAAAAAAAAGTAGCAGCAGTGGAAAGCGGTGAGACAAAGGGAGACGATAAAGGCATTTCCATTGGAATCCGTGGCCCGGTGTCTATTCATCCAGCTTTCAGCGTCAGCCCGGTAAGCATATCCAGTATACAAATAACAAAAAGCGTGAGCGGTGAAGGTGATGGGACAAAGAAGGCCTCGGATACTATGGGAATGAAACATCGGATTGACCACGGGGTGTATGTTTTTTACGGAAGCATGAATCCACAATTGGCCAGCAAAACCGGTTTCAGCGATGAAGATGCGGAAGCTATCAAACAGGCTTTGAAAAAAATGTTCGAAAATGACGCTTCATCGGCTAGGCCTGAAGGCAGTATGGAGATCCTTAAGGTTTATTGGTGGAAGCACAATTGCAAAATCGGGCAGTACCCTTCCGCAAAGGTTCATCGTTCACTAATGATAGCTTTAAAAGCCGGCGTGACTGAACCAAAGAATATTGCTGATTATGACATTGAGCTCCAAGCATTAAGCGGATTAGTGCCTGAAATTATTGACGGTCTTTAGTCGGGGTGAGGCATTGATGTCTGATTATTCAGAAGACGATCTGCTGCCTCTTTCGGGGATACAACATTTTGCCTTCTGTGAAAGGCAATGGGGACTGATCTATGTAGAAAGCCAATGGGTCGAGAATCTTCGTACTGCGGAAGGCAGGCTTCTTCACCAAAGAGCCGATGATCCGTACTTTATGGAATCGCGCGGCGATGTGAAGACGGTCCGTTCAGTCCCCTTGTTATCTAAAACCCTAGGTCTGTACGGAGTAGCTGATGTGATTGAAATCCACCAATGCTCCCCGCACGGGGAGCGCGGATTGAAAAATCGTACCGACGATGCCTCCGGTATGAGATACAATATTGTGGAGTACAAACGAGGCAAACCAAAACCTGACGATAGGGATGAGGTTCAGCTGTGCGCCCAGGCGATTTGCCTGGAAGAGATGCTTGGTATCACCTTAGACTATGGCTATATGTATTATGGCGAAATCAAGCACAGACACCAGGTTGATTTTGACGATACTCTCAGGGAGAGGGTAAAAGTATTAGCGGAAAAAATGCATCTGCTGTACACACATGGAATTACTCCACCGGCTGTAAAAGGAAAATGGTGTAAGAATTGCTCCATGGAAGATATCTGTCTGCCGAAACTTGGAAGAAGCGGTAAAAAAGCGGCAATGTATATGGCCGGTTTGTTGGAAGAGATGAACAGAGAATAAAAGACAGGGAGAACAGCAGATGCGTAAAATGCTGAACGTGCTATACGTGACTAATCCCGAGGCGTATCTTTCAAAAGACGGAGAGAATTTGGTAGTACGGATCAACGATAAGGAAGTCTTGCGAACCCCCATTCATTACTTGGAAGGTATCGTCACCTTTGGCCATATGGGCGCCAGTCCAGCGCTGCTGGGTATGTGTGTGGAAAGAGGGGTGGCGGTATCCTTCCTTACCGGTTATGGAAAGCATTTGGCTACGGTTCAAGGTATCCCAAGAGGTAATGTCCTGTTAAGAAGAAAGCAATACCGGTTGGCGGATTCGGAACGAGATTCCGCAGCGCTGGCATCAGCGTTTATCATCGGTAAAATTACTAATTGCAGGACAGTTTTGCGGCGGTTCATGAGCGACTATGGTAACAAAATGGAGTCAGGTGAGATAGCGAGCGTCTCTAAACTAATGGCTCGTAATGTATTAAAGTTGAGTAAAGAGCCGGGTTTGGGAGAAGTGAGAGGTATCGAAGGAGAAACGGCCCGTAACTATTTTTCAGTGTTTGATCAGTTAATTGTCAGCCAAAAAGATCATTTTTTCATGAGGGGTCGTAACCGCCGTCCGCCCCGGGATAGCGTAAACGCTTTACTGTCATTTCTCTATACCCTTCTCCTCCACGAAACCAAAGCTGCATTACAGACAGTTGGTCTGGACCCATATGTAGGGTTTCTGCATCGTGACCGGCCGGGAAGAATGGGGTTGGCTCTTGACCTGATGGAGGAGTTCAGGCCGTACATTGCGGACAGACTCGCGTTAAGCCTCATTAACCGGCAACAGATCAATGGCAGTGATTTTATTAACACAGAGTCAGGCGGCGTGATCATGAAAGAAACTGCCAGAAGAACGGTACTGGAAGCTTGGCAAAAACGAAAACAAGAAGAATTGACCCATCCCTTTCTTGAAGAAAAAATACAGGTCGGTCTCTTGCCATACGCCCAGGCATTATTGCTTTCCAGGCATCTAAGGGGGGATATTGATTGTTACCCTCCATTTTTCTGGAAATAGGAGGATTACGAAGCCATGATGGTATTGATTACTTACGATGTAAGCACAACTTCACCGGAAGGAAGAAAAAGATTGCGGAATGTAGCAAAACAATGTGTTAATTTTGGGCAAAGGGTTCAAAACTCGGTATTTGAATGTCTTCTAGATCCAGCGCAGTTTGTCATGCTGAAAAACAAATTGGAAAAAATAATCAATAAAGATGAAGACAGCTTACGATATTATTCCCTTGGAAACAACTGGAGGAGGAGGGTGGAGCATGTAGGTGCAAAAGCTGCGTTTGATCCAGAAGGTTCATTAATTATATGAAGCGCGAACCGGATGCTAACAGAAATATTGTGAGCTATCGCACACCCTATATGTATTACGAATTTGTCACTTTCATCTGAAAATATAGAGACAACAAACATAATATTCAAATGGTTCGCGAAAAGTTGTTATGCAAGCCCATGAATTATAAGGATTTGTGGTATACTGTCGCCCCCCGCGCGGGGGCGTGGATTGAAACGACAAAGGGGACCTGGCGCGTGACAACGTGGCCCGTCGCCCCCCGCGCGGGGGCGTGGATTGAAACTGTATCGCACCGCGAAGCCCTGCGGCAAATAGCGTCGCCCCCCGCGCGGGGGCGTGGATTGAAACTCGCCGAATCAATCGGCGTCAGTGTTGGAGAGGCGTCGCCCCCCGCGCGGGGGCGTGGATTGAAACGCATCGCGCAGGGCCCAAACCACTTCATCCGGTAGTCGCCCCCCGCGCGGGGGCGTGGATTGAAACCCCTACAACAGCAACGGCAAAAAAGGCATCGGCTGTCGCCCCCCGCGCGGGGGCGTGGATTGAAACGGAACAGGTTATACAGGTGCACAGATGGGCTCGTAGTCGCCCCCCGCGCGGGGGCGTGGATTGAAACCTGCCTGGTGAGTACGAGCCGTGCGCGGACGGCGTCGCCCCCCGCGCGGGGGCGTGGATTGAAACGAGTTGTGGGCGCAGGATGACCATTGTGTTGACTGTCGCCCCCCGCGCGGGGGCGTGGATTGAAACCAGCTTTGAGCAGGCCACGCCCCCCGTGGGCACAGTCGCCCCCCGCGCGGGGGCGTGGATTGAAACGCTGTAGTTTCCTTCTTCGATGCCCGAGTTTGCGTCGCCCCCCGCGCGGGGGCGTGGATTGAAACCTCGCTGAGGTCAAAGTACAATATCCCGGCACGGCGTCGCCCCCCGCGCGGGGGCGTGGATTGAAACATACCCAGATAATGTTCCATTTGTGATGCCGAGGAGTCGCCCCCCGCGCGGGGGCGTGGATTGAAACATACCCAGATAATGTTCCATTTGTGATGCCGAGGAGTCGCCCCCCGCGCGGGGGCGTGGATTGAAACGCTGTAGTTTCCTTCTTCGATGCCCGAGTTTGCAGTCGCCCCCCGCGCGGGGGCGTGGATTGAAACCATCCAGATCCGCGCCCGGAATCTTGCCGTGGCTGTCGCCCCCCGCGCGGGGGCGTGGATTGAAACGAGATCCAAAAAGTAAACGGAATTACGCCGGTGAGTCGCCCCCCGCGCGGGGGCGTGGATTGAAACGACACCGATTTCACGGAAAGCAAAATGAAGTCGTGTCGCCCCCCGCGCGGGGGCGTGGATTGAAACTCAATTGCGAAACTTTTAAAGAGCGACGCTGGCGTCGCCCCCCGCGCGGGGGCGTGGATTGAAACCATCGTTACCGACTGGATGAGCCACAGCGCGTTGTCGCCCCCCGCGCGGGGGCGTGGATTGAAACGTGTTTACGTGTACTGTAGACCGCGTAAGCGCATGTCGCCCCCCGCGCGGGGGCGTGGATTGAAACGCTTAGCTTATACACCACCACAGGCGCAGGCTCAGTCGCCCCCCGCGCGGGGGCGTGGATTGAAACTGCGATTTGCGCTTCCAGCTCCGCGATCCTCGTCGTCGCCCCCCGCGCGGGGGCGTGGATTGAAACATGTACAGTCACCACGCCACAGACCCTGCCGGAGGGTCGCCCCCCGCGCGGGGGCGTGGATTGAAACGCTAACCGAGGACTCGCCCTAGGCGCCCTGCCGTGTCGCCCCCCGCGCGGGGGCGTGGATTGAAACATCCATCGAGGCCAGGATCATCGCCTGGCTGGCCGTCGCCCCCCGCGCGGGGGCGTGGATTGAAACGGGCATGCGTGCCGGGGCATTCTGCCAGACAAGTGTCGCCCCCCGCGCGGGGGCGTGGATTGAAACTCTACCATCACCGGGAACCTCTATCACAATCTCGTGTCGCCCCCCGCGCGGGGGCGTGGATTGAAACATCCGCACCAGCTGGGCGCGGGAGACGAGGAGCAGGTCGCCCCCCGCGCGGGGGCGTGGATTGAAACTTGTGCTTCATACTTCAGTCGCGGCACCTTGATGTCGCCCCCCGCGCGGGGGCGTGGATTGAAACTCCAGTGGCTTGATGTGCAGCCAGGCAGCGCGGTAGTCGCCCCCCGCGCGGGGGCGTGGATTGAAACGTGCATCGCCCGCCAGGCATCTGCGCGTGCCTGCGTCGCCCCCCGCGCGGGGGCGTGGATTGAAACATCCACGCCACCCTCAACCACCAGGTGATGCAGGAGTCGCCCCCCGCGCGGGGGCGTGGATTGAAACTCGCCTTCGTACTGGTCGATGGCTACGAATTGACGTCGCCCCCCGCGCGGGGGCGTGGATTGAAACCGACATTGTACGTGCTCTCCAGAACCTTTACCTGGGTCGCCCCCCGCGCGGGGGCGTGGATTGAAACCCAGATAATGCGGTGCTTACCTTTCCACGTCTTTGTCGCCCCCCGCGCGGGGGCGTGGATTGAAACCCTTGCCATTCCGTATTCCATCAATGCTCTCCACGTCGCCCCCCGCGCGGGGGCGTGGATTGAAACACGAAGCCTTTTTGGATCCCGTAACAACCAAATCGGAAGTCGCCCCCCGCGCGGGGGCGTGGATTGAAACCCTTGGCCTGGTTCACAGGTGCTGCATTTCTCGCGTCGCCCCCCGCGCGGGGGCGTGGATTGAAACCAAAGTGACTTTTTTCCGTTTGATCCCGCATAGCGTCGCCCCCCGCGCGGGGGCGTGGATTGAAACGGTTACGCAGCCAGGCACGGAAGCCGCAGACTGTGTCGCCCCCCGCGCGGGGGCGTGGATTGAAACGCTGAGATTTTTTAGCAGTCGTTTTGCCGCCTTGTCGCCCCCCGCGCGGGGGCGTGGATTGAAACGATCTTCCCATCCGCTTCCAGCAACCCGCGAATGTCGCCCCCCGCGCGGGGGCGTGGATTGAAACTTGGATGCTTCAGTGCCGATAGCAGTACCGAGCGTCGCCCCCCGCGCGGGGGCGTGGATTGAAACACAGTAGGCGACCTGGTGGACGTAATTGACGAGGTCGCCCCCCGCGCGGGGGCGTGGATTGAAACTCGTGCTACTTCAGCAGCCTCCGCCGCCTGGCGCGTCGCCCCCCGCGCGGGGGCGTGGATTGAAACTGCCGGACATTATAGTGATAACCACAACCCCCAAGTCGCCCCCCGCGCGGGGGCGTGGATTGAAACGTAGTCGAGGTCTCTGGCTTGCTCTTTCTCAAGAGTCGCCCCCCGCGCGGGGGCGTGGATTGAAACGGAGAGAAGCCGCCCGTGAACTTGAACCAGCACGGTCGCCCCCCGCGCGGGGGCGTGGATTGAAACAAATGCTTGCCAACAGGCGCCACAACATACTTATGTCGCCCCCCGCGCGGGGGCGTGGATTGAAACATTAGTCTCTACGACAACCTGCGGCGGCTGGAAGTCGCCCCCCGCGCGGGGGCGTGGATTGAAACGGATACCGGTGGCGTCCGTCAACCCATATGCCAAGTCGCCCCCCGCGCGGGGGCGTGGATTGAAACCCCTTCGGGACGGCGGTCAAGATGCGGCGCTGGGCGTCGCCCCCCGCGCGGGGGCGTGGATTGAAACGACAATATAAAGCTTTTTGTAGCACCTGTCCGTGTCGCCCCCCGCGCGGGGGCGTGGATTGAAACAAGACTCGAACGGCTCAGGCCATCGTCGGCGCACCGTCGCCCCCCGCGCGGGGGCGTGGATTGAAACG
>JAGXSQ010000081.1 GCA_018333395.1 Dethiobacter sp. | reverse complement strand
CCGTGAGCCAGATCGAGGCCGGGCGCATCAAGGCCTTTGCCGTCACCACCGGGCAGCGCCTCAACGACCACCCCACCTTGCGCCACTACCCGACGCTGCAAGAGATGGGCCTGCGCAACTTCAACCTCACCATCTGGCACGGGCTCTATGCGCCGCGCGGCACCCCGCCGGCCGTGACGCAGCGCCTCAACGCCGCCATGCGCGCCGCCCTGCGCGACCCGGTGTTTATCCAGCGCCAAAATGCGCTCGGCGCCTTGGTCGCGACCGACAACCGCATCACCCCCGAAGGGCACCGCGCTTTCGTGACCAACCAAATCAACCAATTGCGAGTCGTGATCGAGGCCGCAGGGCAGTTCGCCGACTAAGCGCGGCCCCTGCCCCTAAGAGCCCCGGGCTCTTACGCCCCCTGCACCAGTCGCCTCGACCTGCAGGGGGTGTTTGTTTTAAGATAAGCCTCAAACGCCCCACACCACCTCGGTGCGTTCGTTCATGCAGTGCTTGAGCATGTCGATAAACGGGGCCACCCGGGTGCGCAAGCTCACGCGCTCAGGGTCGGGCACGTACTCGCCTTTTTCGATCGCCTCTTTCTTTTTGCGCTCGAACTCGGCTTCTTCGTGTGCCACCGCCGCCTGCAGGGCCTCGATGGCGGCAGGCATTTGTTCAGCCAACAAAATCCCTGGGCCGGTCTGCTCTTTGCCCAGGATTTGCAACAGCTGCTTGGCGTTGTGCTCCAGCATCACCACGTCGCCCGTGGATCGTGATTTGAATCTAAAGGCCATTTTTTGCTCCTGAGTTCAAGTGAGTAAAGAGCCTACATTTTGGCACCCTACGCGGCCCCTGAAGTGACAAACCCAGCGATTTCTTGATGCCGATCAGAAACTGAGCCCAGCTTGCATGCGTGGGGCCGACCTTAGCGACTCAGCCGAGCCAATATGGCGTACCCCAGCCCTCGGCACATGCGGCACATGGCAAGATCGTTGTGGCCCCAATCATGCCCTGCTGCCGCTTGAAAATGTGCGTCCCCTTAAGCGCCCTCATCGACACGAATTACCGTCTCTTCGAGCCGGGCGGCGATTTGGCCCAAGGCCACGCTGGCTGGAGCCCCAGGGGTGTGCAGCAGCAGCAGTTGGCGGCGCATCACGGCATCTTTGACCGCTTGGTCAATGGGAATGTCGCCCACATGATGCAGGCGCACCAAGGGGGTGCTCTTGGCGTCACTGGTCGCGCCGGGCACCGTGCCCACAAAGCGATTGAGCACCCCTTGCAACTGCGCCGTGATCGCCTTGCCGTCGCCCGGGCGCGCCGACTGGTTCACCAGCAGCCGAATGCGCTGGCGCCGCTGCTGCGTGCTCAGCACCTTGATGGTGGCGTAGGCATCGGTGAGCGATGTCGGCTCCGGCGTGGCCACCAGCAGCACCTCTGAGGCCAGCGAGAGCGCAAACAGCACCACATCCGAAATGCCCGCGCCGGTGTCGAGCAGCACCACATCGTAGCGCGGCACCACGCGCTCCATCAAACGCAAAAAATCATCGCGCACCTCGGGCGTCAGGCGCGAATACTCCACCAGCCCCGATCCCGCCAGCAGCACCGAAAACCCGCCAGGAGCCTTGATGATGGCATCTTCGAGCTCGCACTTGCCGGTGAAAACATCGTGCAAGGTCAGCTTGGGGTAGAGGTTGAGCACCACATCCAGATTGGCCAAGCCCAGATCGGCGTCGAGCACCAGCACCTTGAGGCCCCGGCGCGTCAAAGCAGCGGCCAGATTGGCGGAAACAAAGGTTTTGCCCACACCGCCCTTGCCGCTGGTGACCGCGATCACCTTGCCCTTGACCGGATGCAGCAGCACCGCCGGGCCCACGGCGCTGGGTGCTGGAGGGTTTGTTGGAGTGGCCGTCATGACTGTATTCCTGAATCTTTAAGTGCTCTGACCATGGCCTTCCACCTGTTCATCGGTTGCAGACCAGCCAAACAGCAGCCCTTTTTCTTCGGCGCTCACGTCGGCGCTCACATACGGCTCTCGGCGCACACAATTTCGGCCCTCCTGCTTGGCGCGGTAGAGTTGTCGATCGGCTCGCGCCACCCAATCGGACAGCTCGCCTTTGACCCACGGCAAGGCAAAAGCACCGCCCACGCTGACCGTCACGTTGATAGGGCCATGCTCGGGCAGCTCAATCGGCGCCGACTCGATCGCCTCCCGCGCCCGCTGCGCCACGGCAGCGGCAAAGGAAGGCGGACATTGCGGACACAACACAGCAAACTCCTCGCCGCCTATGCGCGCCACGTTGTCCATCGGGCGCACTGCCTCGCACAGGCGCTTGGTGACCACCTGCAGCACGAAATCGCCAGCCGGGTGCCCGTACCGGTCGTTGACGCGCTTGAAGTGATCAATGTCCACGGCCAGCAGCAAGGCATGTTCCCCGCCCCGGGTCACCCGGTCCAGCTCTTGCTCCAGCACATTGAAAAAAGCGCGCCGGTTCATGAGACCGGTCAAGGAGTCGGTCGAAGACAGGTCGCACAAAGCGTCCAGCACCGATTGCAGATAGCGCGCTTCTCCGACCTCTGAGGGTGGGGCCAAGGCCACCCCCGCCTGGCGCAGCAAGGCATCGACCTTATCGAATTGCAATGCAGCCATTTCCATGCCGGCATCATACCCGCAACCACCCCGGGCGCGGCGGCTGATAGCGCACGGCCGCTGCAATGGCCGCGATGTGATCGGCCGTGGTGCCACAGCAGCCGCCGAGGATATTGACCAAACCCTCGGCGGCAAATTCATGCAGCAGGCGCGCCGTAACCTCAGGGGTTTCGTCAAAGCCGGTCTCGCTCATCGGATTGGGCAAGCCGGCGTTGGGATAGCAGCAGATGAAGGTCTCGGGGGCCAGGCGCGCCAGTTCTTGAATATAGGGCTTCATCAAAGCCGCGCCCAAGGCGCAGTTGAGGCCGATCGCCAAGGGCTGGACGTGGCGCACGCTGGCCCAGAACGCCGCCACCGTCTGGCCGCTGAGCAAGCGGCCCGATGCGTCGGTGACGGTGCCGCTGATGATGATCGGCAAACATTCACCCGTCTGCTCGAAACAGGACTCGATGGCAAACAGTGCCGCCTTGGCGTTGAGGGTATCAAAAATGGTCTCGACCAGCAGCAGATCGGACCCACCCTCGATCAGCGCCAGCACCTGCTCACTGTAGGCGTGCACCAGCTCGTCGAAAGTGACGTTGCGCGCCCCCGGGTCATTCACATCCGGGCTGATGCTGGCGGTTTTGGGCGTAGGCCCCAGTGCGCCCGCAACAAAACGCGGCTGCTCCGCGCTGGTGTAGTGATCACACGCTGCGCGCGCGAGTTGCGCCGAAACCAGATTCATTTCGCGCGCCCAGCCACCCATGCCGTAATCGTCCTGCGCCACCGAAGTGGCACCAAAGGTATTGGTTTCGATGATATCGGCCCCGGCAGCGAGGTAACCCGCATGGATTTGGCTGATGACATCCGGGCGTGTCAGACTCAAAAGTTCGTTGTTGCCCTTGAGCTCCGAAGGCAACGCGGCCACGCGGGCGCTTAGGCAGGCGTCCAGCGCAGCGCCGGCACCCCGATACTGCGCCTCATTCAAACGAAAGCGCTGGATCATGGTGCCCATGGCCCCGTCTAGGATCAGGATGCGTTGACGCAACAAATCGGGCAATTGGGCAGCGCGGGTGTAGCGTGGCATGGTGTGGCAAGACATAAAGGAAAACCCCGAATCGGGCGCAAGCCTAATTCGGGGTTCCATCATAACAGCCTGACGATGACCTACTTTCACACGGGAATCCGCACTATCATTGGCGCGCAGTCGTTTCACGGTCCTGTTCGGGATGGGAAGGGGTGGGACCGACTGGCTATGGTCGTCAGGCATAACTGGTTGCTGTGCTGCTGTTTTGGGAGCAGCGCAGCGGGATTCATAGAGTCGAACAGATTTTGATTGCTGGCAGGCATCGCGGTTGTGCGAATTTTGCTTGGCGAATTCTGGTTGATTTGAGCGTTGTGCTGCGGATGATTACGGCAGACATTCCTTGTTTCAGGCTTGTTGCGTTCAAAATTATAGGGTCAAGCCG